>NZ_JAPZQJ010000166.1:0-13510 GCF_027530405.1 Microcystis sp. LE19-41.2A
TGTCAGTCTGTAGAGCGACCATAAGACCAGAACAGAGTAAATCTGGGGCGGCAGGTGCGGAACCCCGCAAGGGAAAGAAGCAGAAACCTAAATCGTGAGGTTTGGGAATCACCGTCCGTTTACGGCGGCGAGGATGTCAAAGTTTCCCTAGATGTGTTACCGGCAGTAGTGCCGAAAAGCAATTTCTTGGCTGGGTTAAAGACAATTCATCGACATCTATCTTAACCATAAGTTAAATTAATATTTAACAAAAATCGGCTTAAGGCTAAAAAAACAATTAACATTATAGCTCCAAATGCTTAGTATTGGTTAGTTTAGCTAGATTGTAGATCGATGAAATTATCTAGAGATCGAGCAAGGAGCGTCAAGAATTCCTGGTTAGATCTATAAGTAAATTTTATTTTAAGTTTATTTAAGACTGTCATTACTAATGCAAGGCTGAGTCAGGCAGATTTTCCCGTAGTATCAAAAATGAAACTCGCTCCAATCGTTCAATCTGACTACGAGCGAGAGGCAATTGTAGAGACTGCCGCTTTCACTAGCATTTAATTAAGAGGAACAACCGATGGCAACTTATAAAGTCACCCTGAAAAATGAATCTGAAGGACTTAATACTACAATTGAGGTTCCCGATGATGAGTACATTCTCGATGTAGCTGAAGAGCAAGGACTAGACTTACCTTATTCCTGCCGCGCAGGAGCTTGCTCCACCTGTGCAGGTAAAATTGAATCTGGTACTGTCGATCAATCCGATCAATCCTTCTTAGATGACGATCAAATTGAAGCGGGTTATGTCCTCACCTGCGTCGCCTATCCTACCTCTGACTGTGTGATCCTCACCCACAAGGAAGAAGACGCTTTGAAGTAATCTTCAAGATTATCAGAAAATTCCCGTTAAAGCCATGGCTTTAACGGGAGTTATTTTATGGCTCAAAAATTTTTTCCCTAAACACTTGTGTGTTTTAGCTAAGGGTGCTATGATTGTTAATCGTGGAATTAATGGGTCGGTGCCCGAGTGGTTAATGGGGGCGGACTGTAAATCCGTTGGCTACGCCTACGCTGGTTCGAATCCGGCCCGGCCCACCACGATCAATGCCCGTGTAGCTCAGTGGTAGAGCACACCCTTGGTAAGGGTGAGGTCATGAGTTCAATCCTCATCACGGGCTTTCTCTTCCCTGCTCATTCTCAATAAACCGTTGAAGGATGAGATTGAGTAGGGCTTGCTGAATAAATCTAAAAACCTTGTTGGATAATATTTTTAGGCTTTTTTGAAATCAAAAAGTACCGGCCATTGGAGGGATCGGGGGGTAAATTTAGGGACTTTTTCCCTGAAAATTAGGTAATTGACCCCCTGAAAATGGGTAAAACCCTACACCCTACACCCCACACCCCACACCCTACCCCCACCGAAAAACTTTTTGCCGCAAACCCTAAGTAAGTCTTCAGCACTATTGCGTTAACACAAGTTCTCCCCTAGGGCAATTAGTCCTCGATCGCTTAAAATAATCAAAATTAACTTATTTGTTGGCTCATGTCTCCCCTCGACAACATCGCTAAACTGTCTCACCTCACCCGCAGAGATGTTCAGAAAAATTGGTTTATCGCTACAGCAGCGGGAAAACCAATTCAACCCGTCACCCTCAATGAAAAACAATACATTATTTGGCCTGCCGGCAGACAAATCCAATATCTAACTCAAAAAATTATTGTCCCCGAACATTTAGCCGGTTATCCTTTAGAGGGAATGGAACTGAGATTAATCTTAACTTGGTGGGCGGAAGATGTCAAAATTTATGTTAATAATCAATTTATCCAAGCAGGAGACCTCTTTGATTCTTCCACCCGCATTTTACTTTCCAACTCGGTCTCTACTGGTCAAGAAATCCTTGTTACTCTGCGTTTAGTCAGTCCCAATCATGATATTGGTGGTTTGATGAAATCGCAGTTAATCTATGAATATAGCCAAGCGATCGATCCTAGTTTTGTCGCTGATGAATTAACCATTCTCCATAATTATCTGCAAACTTTTTATCCTGAAAAATTAGCGGCTTTTACCGCTACTCTCGATAATATTGACTGGGATAATGTCACCAACAAAGATAAATTTAATCGCTCCCTAGAATCAATTCGTCAATCCCTACAACCCCTCGCTCAACCTCTCAAAGAACGCAGTTTTCATCTTCTCGGTCATGCACATTTGGATATGGCTTGGTTGTGGCCGTTGGCAGAAACTTGGCAAGTGGCACAAAACACTTTTATCTCGGTTTTAAACCTCCAAAAAGATTTCCCTGCCCTCATATTTGGTCATTCTAGCCCCCTAATTTACGACTGGACAGAAAAACATCATCCTGACCTGTTTCAAGCAATTCTAGAGGCATATAAAGGGCAATCTTGGGAACTTTTGGGCGCGATGTGGGTAGAACCAGAAGTCAATTTGATCTCCGGAGAATCCCTATTTCGACAACTACTTTATGGACAAAAATATTTTCAAGAAAAATTTGGACAAATCACTGAAACTGCTTGGCTGCCGGATACCTTTGGGTTTCCCTACCAATTGCCGCAAATTCTTCAATCCTTTGGCATCAAATATTTTGTAACTGGGAAACTACATTGGAATGATACGACTAAATTTCCCCACGGTTTTTTCTGGTGGCAATCTCCCGATGGCAGTAAAATTCTTTCCCTAATGTCTCCTCCCAATGTTGCCGGAGTTATGGATACTAACCCAATTATTATGACCGATCATGCTCTCAATTGGGAACGGCAAACCGGCTTAAAAGATATTTTTTGGCTGCCAGGTGTTGGCGACCATGGCGGCGGTCCGACTCGTGATATGTTAGAGGTAGCCCAACGTTGGCAAAAATCTCCTTTTTTCCCCCAGTTAAAATTTAGCCAAGCAACAACTTATCTGAACAGTCTGGAGACAAGTAATCTCCCTATCTGGGATGATGAATTATATCTAGAATTCCATCGCGGTTGTTATACTACCCACGCTGACCAAAAGGCCTATAATCGTTACTGTGAAATCCTCTTGTATCAAGGAGAATTATGGTCTTCTCTGGCTAATATTTTACTAGAGATTCCCTATCCGAAAGTCGAGATAGAATCCGCCTGGAAAAAGGTTTTATTAAATCAGTTTCATGATATACTGCCTGGTACTTCTATCCCAGAAGTGTTTAGGGATGCCAATCAGTTATGGCAGCAAGTTATCACCACAGGTGAAGCAATTTTAGATCAAGCTTTACAAGCAATTGCCACTCAAATTAATTTACCTAATCCCCCCCATCCTCAAGCAAAACCTTTTCTAGTTTTTAATTCTCTTAACTGGGAAAGATCCCAGGTTATCTCTTTAGCTGTAGAATCTGTAAATTGCTCGGTTTATGACTTAAATAATTGTCTCTGTCCTTCGCAATTATCCCACGACAATCAACTGTTATTTATCGCTGAAAATATTCCTGCTGTGGGTTATAAGTTATTTTGGTTAGTTCCCAATCAGCAAGCAACCGAGAAAAATTTAACTAACTGCCAATTTATTTTAGATAATGGCTTGCTTAAAGTTACTATTAACTCGGAAACGGGGGATATAGATAGTATATTTGATATAATTAATCAAAAAGAAATCCTGCAAGCTGCGGGGAACCAATTACAGGGATTTAAAGATCAAGGACAATATTGGGACGCTTGGAATATCGATCCTAATTATCAACAATATCCCTTACCTAAAACAGTATTAAAATCGATCGAATGCTTAGAATGTGGTGCCTTGCGCTGGCAGATTCGCGTGATCAGAAGTTTAGCTGATTCGGAATTTTGTCAAGATTATATCTTAGAAAAAGATTCTCCTATTCTCCAGATTAAAACTATTGTTAATTGGCAGCAGGAACATACTTTAGTAAAAACCGCTTTTCCTCTCACCCTAAACAGCGATTTTACCACCTATGAAATTGCCTGTGGTGCGATCGAGCGTTCCCACGAACCAGAATCACCAAAATGGGAAGTTTACGCGCATAAATGGGCAGATTTAACCGATACAGAGGCAAACTATGGGGTTAGTCTTTTAAATAATAATAAATATGGCTATGATGCTACTAACCAGCAACTGCGATTAACTCTGTTGAGAAGTCCCCGCTGGCCCGATTCCGAGGCGGATCTGGGGAAACAAGAATTTACCTATGCAATATATCCCCACCAAGGGGACTGGAAAACGGCGAAAACTGTCCATCACGCTTGGCAGTTAAACTCACCTGTCACCGTTGTTTTTATTACTAATTCTTCTCAATCAAACCAGTTGCCACCCGTGGCACAATGGTTAAAATTCTCGGCCGATAACTTAATTTTAATGAGTTTAAAACAAAGTGAAACATCCTTTCGGGGTTGGGTAATGCGCGTTTATGAATGTCAGGGAGAAAACGCTGTTATTGATTGGCAAAATCAATTACAATTAACAATAAAAGAATCGATCGACGGTTTAGAAAGAGCGATCGATCCTATGGAGCAAATTTCTCCTTGGCAAATAGCCACATGGTTATTAAAGAATTAATCTTCGTGATCTTCAAAAGGATCGCTTAATTCTGCTGCTGGCGGTCCAAAAGCGGTATAAAGAGCTAAAGCGGTAATCCCCACCAAAGCGGCAGCGATCGAAACACCCAAAATTGTTGCAGTTTCCATAAAATAAAATTTGCTTAGATACAGTCTGTATCTTATCTTAACAAAATATAACCGATCTCGCCGTCGATAGCGATCGCTAATCTGGCCAGTTGCATTGCTGTTATCTCATGCCCGATAATGCTGAAAGGATCGACTCAATAGCGATCAAACTAAACCAGAAAAATTATTATGAAGAAACTCCTACAGGGACTAGAAAAGTTCCAGAGTGGTTATTTTGATGAACATCGGCAATTATTTGAGCAACTCTCCCACGGACAAAAACCGAGAATACTGTTTATCACCTGTTCCGATTCCCGTATCGATCCTAACCTAATTACCCAAGCGGAGGTGGGGGAATTATTCGTAATTCGTAATGCGGGAAATATAATTCCTCCCTACGGAGCAACCAATGGTGGTGAAGGTGCATCTATAGAATATGCTATCAACGCTCTCGGCATCGAGCAAGTGATTATCTGCGGTCACTCCCATTGTGGAGCGATGAAAGGTTTATTAAAATTGCAGAGTCTGGCCGATGAAATGCCTTTAGTTTACGATTGGTTAAAGCAAGCAGAAGCTACTCGACGTTTAGTTAAGGATAATTACAAAGAACTAGAAGGAGAAGAACTGATCGAGGTGACAGTAGCAGAAAATGTTCTCAACCAGTTAAGTAATTTGCAAAGCTATCCAATTATTCGTTCCCGATTACATCAGGGTAAATTATCTCTACACGGTTGGATTTTTCGGATTGAAACTGGCGAAATTTTAGCCTATGATCCCATCCTACACGATTTTGTCGCTCCCCATAGTAAAATTACCCATCCCGAAGCAGCAGACAATTTACCCTCTAGTCGTCACCTTCCCAATAGTCATCCCTTCAAGATTTCTGAGGATTATATCCGGACTCATGCGGACGTAAAAAAAGCGACTCCTGCGGTTAATACTGTGGCGAAAAAGAATGGCTCCTCAACCCAAAAACCGGGCTATAATTATTTAGACCCCTCCCAAGCTGATCGCATTTATCGCGGTTCGAGAAGTTAATTAGGGATTAGAGAAATTCTCTAGAGATGTGCTTATTACCGTCTCTAGAGTGGCAGTTAAGGGCAAGAGCCTTCCCGGTGGATAATGACCGTAATCCGGGACAATCAGCCTAACATCTGGTGACAGCATCGGCAAGTCAGCAACGCTCAGTGTTAGGAAAGCTAATAGCTATTGCTTTTTACTCAAAAAATATGGTATGATGGAAAACTGTCAGTTTTACGAAAGCCGATGAAAACGGAAGAGATTATCAAATCAATCGAAGCCGAGTATCTCAAGAGCGATCTGCCCATTATCCATGTCGGTGACACGATCCGGGTAGGGGTGCGAATCGTTGAAGGAGATAAAGAGCGGATTCAGCCCTACGAGGGCATTGTCATCGCCAAACGCCATGGCGGTATCAACGAAACGATTACAGTACGCAAAGTCTTCCAGGGTGTGGGAGTAGAAAGAGTCTTCCTGCTCCACTCGCCGCGGGTTGCCAGTATCAAGATCATCCGTCGTGGTAAAGTACGTCGGGCGAAACTCTACTATCTGCGCGATCGGGTTGGCAAAGCCACCAGGGTACAAGAACGTTTCGATCGCCCTCTCTAAAAATTTTCCGGCGACAGCCTAACCAAGAAAGTTGCTCAATCGCCAACAACTACGCTATAATAAATAAAGGCCTTAAAAAAGCCAAATAGTTTAGCGAATGGGCGCTCTTAGTTCAGTTGGTAGAACGCAGGTCTCCAAAACCTGATGTCGGGGGTTCAAGTCCTCCAGGGCGCGTTTGGTAATCACCAAGCCGATAACTGCAAAGGACATAATCTAAATGTCTGGGGGTTAGTGTGGGTTGTCCGGTGAAAATGATAAGTTAAGGATAGCTTGAGTATCATTTTAAGGAGTAGCGATCGTGGCCAAAAAAGAAACCCTAGAAAAAGACACGAGCGACAAGAAAGAGGGAAGCTCCTTTCAGGTCAAGGAATTCGTCAATGAAAGCAAAGAAGAACTCGCCAAAGTCGTCTGGCCTTCCCGTCAGCAACTTTTGAGTGAATCGGCGGCCGTGATGTTAATGGTGACTTTGGTAGCCACTCTCATCTATCTGATTGATAAATTCTTTGCCTGGGGTGCGGGGAAGGTGTTCCCATGAATCTAGAAGAAGAGCAGTTTCCCGAAGAAGTCAATCTCAGCGGCCTACCGAAAAAACCCCGTTGGTATGCCGTGCAAGTGGCTTCCGGTTGTGAGAAACGGGTCAAAGCCAATTTGGAACAGCGCATCCACACCCTCGATGTGGCCGATCGCATTCTACAAGTTCAGATTCCTCAAGCGGCCACCGTCAAAGTCCGCAAGGATGGTTCACGGCAACACGGTGAGGAAAAAGTCTTCCCCGGTTATGTCCTGATCAAAATGATCATGGATGATGACGCTTGGCAGGTGGTCAAAAACACCCCCCACGTGATCAACTTTGTTGGGGCCGAACAAAAGCGCCACTACGGACGCGGCCGCGGTCACGTCACCCCGCTACCCTTGAGTATGTCAGAAGTCGATCGCATCTTCAAACAAGCTCAGATTCAAGAACCCGTCGTCAAAATCAATATGGAAGTTGGCGATCAAATCTTGGTTCTATCTGGTCCATTTAAGGACTTTGAAGGGGAAGTGATCGAAGTTAGTCCCGAGCGCGGCAAACTCAAGGCCCTGCTCTCCATTTTTGGTCGGGATACCCCGGTCGAATTGGAATTTAATCAAGTCGAAAAACAAAACTAAATCATGGCTAAAAAAGTCGTCGCAATTATTAAACTAGCTTTACCTGCTGGTAAGGCTAACCCTGCTCCTCCGGTCGGTCCTGCTTTGGGTCAACACGGGGTAAATATTATGGCGTTCTGTAAAGATTACAACGCTAAAACCGCCGATCAGGCCGGCATGATCATCCCTGTGGAAATCTCCGTTTTTGAGGATCGGAGTTTTACCTTTGTCCTCAAAACTCCCCCCGCTTCCGTTCTCATCCGTAAAGCGGCCGGTGTGGAAAGAGGTTCCAACGAACCCAACAAGAAATTTGTCGCCACCATTACCCGCGACCAATTACGGGAAATCGCCCAAACTAAACTGCCCGATCTTAACGCTAACGACATCGAAGCGGCCATGAATATTGTGGCGGGAACGGCCAGAAATATGGGTGTCAAGATCTCAGACTAAATCTTATTTCGGGGAGAAGTTAAGCTTCGTTATTACCCAAGGAGCAACAAATCAGATGGTAAAAAAAGTTTCACGACGTTTGCGAGATGCCCAGGCTAAGGTAGAAAATAAAGCCTACGAGCCATTAGAGGCACTGACATTATTAAAGGAATTAGCGACGGCGAAATTCGACGAAACCGCCGAAGCTCATATTCGTTTAGGTATCGATCCTAAATATACCGACCAACAACTGCGGACAACGGTAAGTTTACCCAAAGGAACCGGACGCACGGTGCGAGTAGCGGTCATTACTCGCGGGGAAAAGGTACAGGAAGCGAACAACGCCGGGGCCGATATCGTTGGTTCGGAAGAATTAATCGAAGAAATCGCCAAGGGGATGATGGATTTCGAGGTGTTAATCGCCACCCCCGATATGATGCCGAAAGTGGCTAAATTAGGTCGTCAACTCGGTCCGCGGGGTTTAATGCCTTCACCGAAAGGGGGAACCGTAACCACGGATTTAACGGGAGCAATCTCTGAGTTTAAAGCGGGTAAATTGGAATTCCGGGCCGATCGCACCGGGATCGTTCACGTTCAATTTGGCAAAGCTTCTTTTAGTGCCGAGGATTTGTTAATCAATTTGAAAGCTTTACAGGAAACGGTGGACAGAAACCGGCCTTCCGGGGCCAAGGGGCGTTACTGGCGCACGGTTTATGTTTCTTCCTCCATGGGGCCATCGATTCAAGTGGATATTAGCGCGCTGCGGGATCTGAAATTAGCAGAAGGTTAATACAGTTATTTTTTCTGAAAAAGCCTCCAAGTAATTGGGGGCGTTTTTTTGGCTTGATCGCCCGATTGATATAGAATCAAAAGGCTACACTCAAGATTAATCGCTTGAACTATTCTCTTGTATCTGTTCTTAGAGCCAGCGTGTGGATTGTAGATTCCCCTAATACCCGTATTTTAGCCCCTAGTGCGATCGCTCTTGGTAACTTTGATGGTTTGCACCTAGGTCATCAAACCGTCCTACAGCCAATTTTTCAGGATGACCCCGCTTATCCCACCGTTGTTAGTTTTACTCCCCACCCGCGGGAATTTTTTACGGGAGAAAAATGGCAATTATTAACTCCTCTAGGGGAAAAGGTGGAGGTTTTAGAGAATTTAGGCGTTAAACAATTAGTTTTACTGCCTTTTTCGGCTGAATTAGCTTCCCTGACTCCCTTGGCTTTTGTCGAACAGATTTTAGTAGAAAAATTACAGGCTAAATCGATCAGTGTTGGTCAAGATTTTCACTTCGGTTATCGTCGTCAAGGTACAGCCGAAGATTTATTACAGATCGCCTCTCAATTTAATATTAAAGTCGAGATTGTTGGTTTAAAAAACTGTGGGGCGGGTCGGATTAGTAGTTCCCTAATTCGTCAAGCTTTGGCAGCAGGAAACGTTGAGCAAGCTGGGCAAATGTTAGGTCGTCCCTACAGTTTAACCGGTCGCGTGGTCGTCGGGCAACAGCTGGGCAGAACATTAGGTTTTCATACCGCTAATCTACAGGTTCCCCCCGATAAATTATTGCCGCGATTCGGGGTTTATTGCGGTTGGGTGCCTCTTGATGGTTCTCGCTTACCGGCAGTTATGAATATCGGTTATCGTCCCACGATCGAGGGAAAAACTATCAGTGTGGAAATCCATTTATTGGATTGGTCGGGCCATGTATATGATCGCATTTTAACGATGGATTTAGTGCAATTCCTGCGACCAGAACAGAAATTTAATTCTCTCGATCGATTAAAAAATCAGATCGAGATAGACTGCGATCGCTCTCGGTTAATTCTAACTTCTGTCACCGACAACTCCTAATATTTTTGGTATTCTCTTTCCACTTTACCCACCGCTTTCAATAAAGGAGAATCAAGGGAATCGATCCAATCAGCTACTTCTCGCGCTAATCCTAGGGTAACAATGCCTTGAGACGGTGGTAATTGACCAGCTAAAGCCTGACTTTTGATGGTTTTCAGGACAGAAATTAAACCCTCAATCCGAGTCGATCTTTCTGTTTTCCGCATCTGTTCGGCCACGGTAATAGCTTGGTCAATTGATTGAATTAATTCCCTCATGTTCGTTTCCATAATATTCTAGCGACAGGAAAGAGATGTAACCGTTATTGCTCGCCCCTCTCCCCATTGTATATTGGCATCTCGCGAGTCTTTAATAAAAGTTTGCTGACCACCACCGGGATAACAATCAGCCGGATTCTGGGGGGCGACAATTCCTTGATAAACCGTTGTTCCCGCAGGTAAAGTCACCGATACCACTTTGGTCGCTTGATTGGGAGGATTCCACTTTTGATCGAGGGCTAAATTTCTGATCACCTCCACATTGGTGGTATATTGATCCGTGGTCAGAAAACGACCTTTTTTGTAATTTTCGTCACTATAATAACGGAAGAAAGTCTGGGGTTTTTCTAGGGTAATTGCCTGACATTCACTATTGCGAAAAGTGATGGCAAGATCTGGAGGAAGGGGACAGGAAGGAGCCTGATCTTGAGCCAATATTTTCCGAGAATTGAAAGTCAAATTTTCGGGTAAACTATTGGTTAATGTACTGGCAGCGATTCCTAAAACAAGACTAAAAACGAGTGAACTGGCTTTCATCTTCACTGATTAAGAGAAATTCTTCTCGATTTTACCGTACTGAACCGACTGAAAATCTTGATTTCGCCCACTGGCAACAATTCTTAACTAATTTTCTCCCTGCTCGCCACCCTAACCCCGATTAGCTCCCTAGCAGAAAATTTCCCGCCATTGTCTGTCAACTTTTCTCGCTAGTTTGGGCAAATTAGGAAAAGAATCGTTAAGATCAAAAAAACTTAACATTAATCTTCTTGACAAAATCCCCCATTTGTGCTATGAGAGACGCTATTGATATTTTGATGGAAAATTTGAGCCAGAGCATCGTCGGCCAAACCGAATCGATTCGCATTGTGCTGGTGGCTTTACTCAGTGGTGGCCACGCTCTCCTCGAAGATGTCCCCGGAGTCGGCAAAACCCTCTTAGCTAAATCCTTAGCGCGTTCAATTAACGGTCGTTTCCAACGGGTACAATGCACCCCCGACCTCCTCCCCAGTGATATCACGGGAACCACGATTTGGAACCCCAACAGTCGCGAATTTGAATTTATCCCCGGCCCCGCTTTTGCTAACGTCCTGTTGGCCGATGAAATCAACCGGGCCACCCCGCGCACTCAATCGGCACTTCTAGAAGTCATGGAAGAAAAACAAGTTACCGTCGATGGAGAAGCGCGGCCGGTCCCCCAACCCTTCTTTGTGATCGCCACCCAAAATCCGATCGAATATCAAGGCACTTTTCCGCTTCCAGAAGCGCAAATGGACCGTTTTGCCGTTTGCCTGAGTTTGGGTTATCCCAGCGCCACAGAAGAACTAAAAATGTTACAAAGACAGCATTCTCAAGAGACGGTTAAATCCCTAGAAGCTTGTATTTCCCTAGAACAGGTGGGAGAATTGCAAAGATTAGTTAGTCTGGTCCGGGTAGCTCCTGCTTTACAGCAATATATCGTCGATTTAGTCCGCGCTACCCGTGATCACGAAGATATTAGTTTAGGAGTCAGTCCCCGGGGTTGTGTGGTTTTGCAAAAAGCAGTTCAAGCTTACGCTTTCCTCGAAGGTCGCGATTATGCTATCCCCGATGATGTTAAGTTTATTACTCCCTACGTCTTCTGCCATCGTCTGATTCCTAGTCACGGTCGTCAAGCTAAAGCGATCGTGGAAAGACTTCTGCAATCGGTGGCGATCGAGGATCGCATCTATGCTTAAATTTCAGTTATCGATGAATGGTAAGTTACAGGGTATTTCTAAATTCGGCCAAATTGGTAGAGCCGATCCATTAATTGCTAGTATCGCCTTAGCTCATTAAAGGCTGGAGTAAAAACATTTTGAACGTGCTTCTGTTTTTACTTTTTTTGACCATCTTTCCATGCCAGAACAGTAATCAAAACGGAGGAAGCAGGAAGCCCTCGCTTTTAGCGATGGGTATGTCACAAAGCTTCCCCTAAAAAATTCAACAAACGGTGAGTTTTCCCAGCGTCCCCCCTATTCTGAAAAAACTCACCAGAAGCCTTTATTTTGCCCCTCACACCTTATCGAATCGGTCTCCTATCCGAACTGTCCCGTATCGACCCACTCACTCTTGATTAGCGACCACCAATCAGTTGCCAGACCATCGAGGACGTACTTGTAGGGCAGCCAGCCGTAGCCAGCGCTTCCCCAGCCAGTCCCCCAGGAGTTGCGAATCAGCAAGGCACCGGTGGTTTCAATGCCACCGGGGTTAGTATTCTTAATCTTGAGGTTGTCGTCGTAACCAACTGCGTCAATGGCGTGACCGCCTTCAACCCGTTCGCCCCGAGTCGGGTAAGGAATCTTGCCGGTCGTGTTGCCCTGACTGATAGAACTGTAAACAGTAAAGCCAAACATCGAGGGCAGACCTTTCGACAATTCGGTTTTAATCCGAGCTAACAGTGCGTCTCTTGCCGTCCCGGGCGGATCGAGGCGGTAGTAGGAAATCGCCTGATAGCTTTGGGCAAAAGCGTAGCAGAATGCCGACGGCTCTTTGTCCAAATCAGCGATATTGTAGGGATAGTATTCTTCTGGTGGTACGCCAAACAAGGTGAGGGCGTACATTGTTGAGCGCAAGAAGGCCCCCGTATCTCCCGTCCATTTGAGCAAGTTGCGCGTCACTTTGTAAAGAAAGAGGCGCGAGGCATCTATGTGTTTGCCAAAAGCTCGCCGCTCAAAATACTCCACCAGTCCGACCCCGGCGTGGGCCGTACAAGAACCGATAGTTTGTTGATCCTCCATGGGGGAACACCACGGCCTCAAGTCCACGCTGGCTGGCAGCGCTGCTGGGGCAGATGTCGTTGCTCCCACTTTGGCCAGCATTTGCTTGACAGATGGCTGTCCCAAAGCTTGCAGTTTGGACGGTACGCGTTCAGATTGAAAAGTGACATCACGAATATCGGGATAGTCAGGCAACCATCCCATTGCGGGAATTACAAATGTTTCACTCATTTTTCCTTTCCTCCTAAGTCGTTACTCACTAGCCCTTGGCTATCTGAGAAGCCTTTACTCTCGGACTTGGAGCGTGACGGTAAATCGTTCGACAATTGACGGCTCTCCCTGCCACTCTCGCCAGAGCTTAAGCCTTAGTTGGTCTATCCCAGCCCGTTGCGCTTTAAAGGTCAGGACTCTCTGACCGCCCCCGCCGACTTTCGACTCCCCGGCAGGTACATACTCAGAGGCCTGCAGCTCCACTAAATCGCTCCCGACACCATCGACCGCCCACTGAAAGCCAGTGGTGGGATTCTCGTCGAGGGACAGTAGCAGCAGGTCGTTGACCTGCATGGTGATGGATTTGCCGTTGTCAGTGCGAGTAAGGGTTAGCATTGTATCTTGACCGTTCCCTTCTTTCGGGTTCCACTTGGTTGCCCCACAGCCCTGGGAAAAGACCGGGGAAAGCACGAGGATTAGAGTTTTGACATCCTCGCCGCCCTAAAAGTGCGGCGATTCCTAAACCTCACGATTTAAGTTTCTGCTTCCACCACCGTCGCATACCACAGTTAAAAAACCATGTACTGTCTTACACAGAGTCCACAGACTTTCGCCCCATTT
>NZ_JAPZQJ010000101.1:0-32217 GCF_027530405.1 Microcystis sp. LE19-41.2A
TGATGATCAGTCTGTCCCTGCCTACTACAATCTCGGTAACGTGCTGTATGAGCAGAAAAAACTGAAGGAAGCGGAGGAAATGTTCCGTAGGGCGCTCGCTCTTGATGATCAGTTTGTCTATGCCTACTACAATCTCGGTAACGTGCTGTATGAGCAGAAAAAACTGAAGGAAGCGGAGGAAATGTTCCGTAGGGCGCTCGCTCTTGATGATAAGTTTGTCTATGCCTACAACAATCTCGGTGCCGTGCTGTATAACCAGAAAAAACTGACGGAAGCCGAGGAAATGTACCGTAGGTCCTTAGATTTACCGGATGATACTACTGGGACTCCTACTACCCCTCACACCCTTGCCCATAATAATTTGGGTCGGCTCCTACAGGAACAGGGCAAGCTAGAGGCAGCGATCGCTGAGTTCGAGAAGGCGACGAAAATCGATCCGAAGTTTGAATTTGCCACCAATAACCTGCAAGAGGCCCGGCGCTTGTTATCGTTGCAGCAACAACCGGAGCAGATCATCGCTTTGAATAATACTAAATATTTACCCCAAGAGGATCCCCTCACCCGGATCAAGCGATCGATCGTTAAAATCAGTGTTGTCTTTACCGGTAACGCCAAGGGGACTGCCTACGGTACGGGTTATGTGATCAAACGCCGGGGAACAACGGTGTGGATTATCACTAATCGTCATGTGGTGGTCGATCGCGACACGGAACAGAGGGGCGATAATCTGGAAGTGGAACCCTATTACGGCGAAAATCTACCCAACCTCCCGCGCGATCGTGTAGTGGCTAAAATAATTCACATCACCCAACCCCAAGAAAACTTGGATTTAGCTTTGCTGGAAGTCACGGGTTTACCAGACGATATCAGTCCTTTAACCTTTCATCAAGGCGAAATTAACCCACAAACACCGATTTCTATCATCGGACATCCTGAATCAAAAGATTGGTCGAAGTACGAGGCGATTACCATCGGCATTCAGTCTAGTAGCGGCAATTTATTAATCGATGTGAGTCTGGCCGTGGGGGGGTCTGGTAGTCCAGTATTTGATCAGGAAATGCGGGTGATCGGATTGATGTTTAAAACGATTAACGAGTCCCAAATCGATTCTTCCGGTATCGGTTTCGCTTACCCAATCGATCGAATTCTCCAAAAATTAGCTCAATGGCAGGTGGTTGTACCATGAAAAAATCATTTATTGTCCTTAACTTAACAATTCTTAGTCTTATTTTGGTCTCGTTCTTCCCTATTCAAGCTCAAAACTGTGGGACGGGAAATACTAGATCTAGCAACTATATCCAGAGAGATAATGACAAGCGCTGTGAGGGAATAGCTCCGATCGATATTGCGGGCAGTTTTAGTCTTATTTCCCTTTCTATCGGCCGGATTCGGGAGATGACTGACTCCCTAAAGTTGGAAGTACCTAGTCGTAATAACCGAGCGCCGAAAGTGATAGTGCGTTCTGTGCCAAAAAATTATCAACTCGATCCCCTCACCTTGCGTCCCCAAGGTTCTCGCTATCAATTTAAATGGTCTAACTATGTTATTGATCGCGAAGATATCGCCCTTGAAAGTCTGCGGGCCACGGCCTCTATCAGTGACGGTAAATTGATCTATTTGCCAGTTATTTTTAATCAGGCAAAAACCTATGATATCGTCCTCTTTTCTAATGTGCGTAGCCAGATCAAAGAATTACAAATCCTCCAGAACAACGAGGTTATCTATGAGACTTCTCGCCCTAACTGGCAACCAAAAGGGGAAATTTTCTTTACTTGGGATGGTCGTACTTCTGATGGTAAACTGGCTAAGGCGGGATTGTACGAATTGCGAGTCAAAGCTTTATTAGAACAAGATGATGCTCCTCCCAGAAATGCCCCGATTAATATAACTTTTGAACATAATCCCCAGTGGCTAAAATGAAGTCCAAGCATAATTTTAAAAGTTTCTGGCGATTTATTAGGAAAAATCTCAAGTTTTGCACAGTTTTTATAGTTACTCTAGCACTGGTTTTCCTGTCGATTTTTTGGGGAATTATCCCAGTTAAACAAAACTTTGAAGGCAATTTATTGGTAAAAAGCTTTAGTTTTACCTGTCAAGAAAACGAAAGTTTATTGCTCAAAGATGTCGATAATCTTTCCCAAATAGATCTATCGGGACTGAAAAAATTTACCCTCGCTGGCATTTTTAGCAGTCTTGCCGATCCCGAACTGAATAAACGAGAGCGACTAGAAATTGAATCAATCCGGGAAAATAGCACTTTAACAATTACCCCGACGGCGGATTTTATCCTGCAAGAACTCCGTTTACAAAAGGAAACTAGAGTTAAAAATCTCAAATACGCGCCTTTTAATAATCTTTTGGCTTTTAGTTTGCAGCCAAATTCTCAACCAGTAAATTTATCATTTAACCCTAGCGGCAACCCGATTAAAATAACTCTTTCTGGTTATAAAATTGCTAATTTTTCCTTAAAAAAAGAGGATATTCCCCTCGAATTTAATCTCAGCACCACCGAATTTAAATTAGAAATACAACAAGCGATCGACGTTAATTTACAACTTTCTCAAGATAAAGAACAGCCTATTTTTTGGCGCAATATTAAAGTTAATAATGTTAGATTTGAGCGACCGATTATCACCGGTAATAATGTGAGAGATGACTTAGTGGAATCAACAATTATTTCCGGTAATATCCGGATGGCTCAACAGGATATTAAGCTAGAAGAAAACCAATTCCTGATCGTCGAGAAACCGGGGGTAGAGATATTAAATCAGATAAAAATTATCCGAGAGGATAGTAACCAAAACCTCAAACTAAAAACCACGGGGGAAAACTTGCAGATTACCGAGGCATCACAAGGTTTAGAAGTGAGCGTTTCCGGCAATACCAACAGCATCCAAGTGGGGTTAAATCCGCGACTACCGATCGCCCAAATTCAAGGCAGTTTTTTATCGCGTTATCTTGCTAACAAGGCGATCGTGGCGATAATTTCCTTTTCTGCTGGTTTAATCGTTTCCTTGCTTTCGTGGTTATTCGATAATTTTCCCGCTTCTCCCTAAAAATTACCGTCCCGCTCGCTAAACTGCCAAATTGATAAGATCCTTTGACCTTTCGCCGCCCTATGGAGCAAAACTAGGTATAAACACTTTCTTAAGAATTAACCTATGTCACAATAGATGAAGATAAACCAAATAGTGTGAAGTTGTAAACTAGGTATTACTGAATGGAACCGCTTTATCAGTACGCGTGGCTAGTTCCCGTCCTGCCTTTGGTAGGCGCTACCCTAGTCGGCGCGGGCTTAATTTCCTTTAATGAAGTCACCAATCGTCTGCGACAGGTGAATGCTGTATTGATCATTTCTACCCTCGGTGCGTCGATGGTGCTGTCTTTTGCGCTGCTGTGGAGTCAAATCAATGGACACGCTCCCTACAACCAAATGATCGATTGGGCATCGGCGGGTAACTTTCACCTGAAAATGGGTTATACGATCGATCACCTCAGTGCTTTAATGTCGGTTATCGTCACCACCGTGGCCTTTTTGGTGATGATTTATACCGATGGTTACATGGCCCATGACCCCGGTTATGTGCGTTTTTACGCCTATCTGAGCATTTTTAGCAGTTCTATGCTCGGTTTGGTCATTAGTCCCAACCTCGTCCAGATCTACGTTTTCTGGGAATTGGTGGGGATGTGTTCCTATCTGCTAGTAGGTTTCTGGTTCACTCGTCCGGCGGCCGCCGAGGCCTGTCAAAAAGCCTTCGTTACCAACCGCGTCGGCGATTTTGGCTTATTACTGGGAATGCTGGGGCTTTTCTGGGCCACCGGCAGCTTCGAGTTTGATATCATGGGTGAACGTCTAGAGGAATTAGTCTCTTCTGGAGCCATTGCCGGCAGTTTAGCGGCATTATTCGCCGTTTTAGTCTTCCTTGGACCCGTGGCCAAATCAGCCCAGTTTCCCCTTCATGTCTGGCTACCGGATGCCATGGAAGGTCCGACCCCGATTTCGGCCCTGATTCACGCCGCCACCATGGTGGCCGCCGGAGTTTTCCTGATTGCTCGAATGTATCCCGTTTTTGAGCCAATTCCCACGGCGATGACGGTAATTGCTTGGACGGGGGCTTTTACCGCCTTTCTAGGGGCAAGTATCGCCCTTACCCAGAATGATATCAAAAAGGGTTTAGCCTATTCCACCATCTCCCAATTGGGTTATATGGTTATGGCTATGGGTATCGGCGCTTATAGTGCGGGATTATTCCACCTGATGACCCACGCTTATTTTAAGGCGATGTTATTCCTCGGTTCTGGTTCGGTCATCCACGGTATGGAGGATGTGGTCGGTCATGAGCCGGTTTTAGCGCAAGATATGCGGATGATGGGCGGTTTACGCAAGTATATGCCCATTACTGCCCTAACTTTCCTGGTGGGAACTCTGGCCATCTGTGGGATTCCTCCCTTCGCTGGTTTCTGGTCGAAGGATGAAATTCTCGGTTTAGCTTTTGAGGCGAACCCGTCCTTATGGTTAATCGGTTGGGCCACTGCGGGTTTAACAGCTTTTTATATGTTCCGGATGTACTTTAACACCTTTGAAGGGGAGTTTAGAGGCACTAATAAGGAGATTAAACGCCGACTGTTAGCCAATGCGGGCGCGATTCCGGCTTTTGGACCGGGGGCAATGAATGTTAAGCAATTGGACTCGGAAGCACAGGAAGAAGACAACCACGGCCATCATGCCCATGAACCCCACGAATCGCCAATTACGATGACTTTACCTCTCATGATTTTAGCGGTTCCTTCTTTGTTAATCGGTTTGGTGGGTAAACCTTGGCAGAATTTCTTCGAGGGTTTTATTCATGTTCCTAACGAAGTGGTGGAAGAAGTTCATGCTTTTGATTGGACAGAGTTTCTGATTATGGCGGGTAATTCGGTGGGGATTGCTTTAATCGGGATTACTGTCGCTTCTTTGATGTATCTCCAGAAGAAAATTGACCCCGCAACTATTGCCGAAAAATTCCCCGTTTTGTATCGTTTTTCCCTGAACAAATGGTACATTGATAATCTGTATGATCGAGTTTTCGTCCAGGGTTGTCGTCGTCTCGCGCGGCAAATTATGGAAGTGGATTATCGCGTTATCGATGGGGCAGTGAATTTAACTGGTTTAGCTACTCTTGTCAGTGGTGAAGGTCTCAAATACCTCGAAAATGGTCGCGCCCAATTCTATGCTTTAATTGTCTTTGCCGCAGTTTTGGGTTTAGTAATTGTCTATAGTCTGGTGTAGATTTTTAATCGGTTGACTAAAGATTTTTAGGGGCGCAAAGCCCCTTTTTTCAGCTTTAAGTCCCCCTTTTTAAGGGGAATTTAGGGGGAGCAAACTTTTTCAGCCAACCCTATTTAGGGGCTGCTGAAAAAGCTTTTCTGGGGGCAGGGTGTGGGGTGTGGGGTGTGGGGTGTGGGGTTTGATCGATTTTCAGGTGGTCAACTACCTAATTTTCAGGGAAAAAGTCCCGGAATTTTCCCCCCTATCCCCGCAATGGCTGGCACTTTTTGAGGGGAAAAAAGTCCAAAAGTCTTATCCAACAAGGTTTTTAGATTTATTCAGCCAACCCTATTTAAACCGCTTATACTAAATCCGTTGAGTATAGGCTACTTATAGAGGAGAGGCACTCATGCAACAGGCAAGAGGCAAAAGGGGGAATAAATAATCAGTTTTTAATAACCAGATTTAGTATCAGTTCCTCTGAACTTAGATGTTCGGCTAAGTCAGCTTTCTTGGGCATTTTATCTCCTTGTCTTTACTCGTTTTATTATAACAGGATTTGGTATTAGAAGACAAAACAGGATAGACTTTTCTCTAGTCCGATCGATTTTGGGGACAATGAAGGATTTATTGGCGATTTTTAGCAAGGAATTAAGCTCTTGGTTTCGGCGCTGTTGGTTAGCGGTACTATTGACCGGCAGGGTTTTTTACTTCCTATTCACGCGCCAACCCGATTGGCGCGTCACCCAAGAACAAATGGTAGCAGCCGGGCCCGCCTCGCTGATTATCGCCATGATCACGGCCGCGGTGATCGGGATGATCTTTACGATCCAAGTGGCCCGGGAGTTCCAAGCTTTGGGCGCTGGCAGTATGGTGGGGGGAATTTTGGCCCTTGCTCTCGGTCGGGAACTCTGTCCGAT
The DNA here is from genome assembly GCF_027530405.1 of Microcystis sp. LE19-41.2A. NCBI lineage: Bacteria > Bacillati > Cyanobacteriota > Cyanophyceae > Chroococcales > Microcystaceae > Microcystis > Microcystis sp. LE19-41.2A. The sequence continues at coordinate 6,172 of NZ_JAPZQJ010000101.1, forward strand.
TATGATGGCGATCGTGGTAGCCGGTCGGGTAGGATCGGCTTTTGCGGCGGAAATCGGTACCATGAAGGTGACAGAGCAGATCGACGCACTCTATATGCTCAAAACCGATCCCGTGGAATATCTGGTGCTGCCCCGTTTAATTGCCTGTTGTCTGATGGTTCCCGCTTTGAGTGTTATGGCGTTGCTGATCGGTTTAGGTAGCGGTTTGCTAGTCGGCCAAAGTTTATACGGGATTGCCAATTCAGTTTTTCTCGACTCGGTTCGCGGTTTTCTGGGTGTGGGAGATGTGCTGAGTGGACCGGTTAAAGGGGTGGTTTTTGGGGCTTTAATCGCGATTATCGGCTGTAATTGGGGTTTAACGACCGATGGCGGTGCTAAAGGAGTCGGCCAAGCTACTACCGCGGCCGTAGTCACTATGCTCTTAGCGATTTTTGTATCTAATCTGCTGATGACTTGGATCTTGTTCCAAGGATCTGGCAATAGTTCGGTTTTGTTTGGACAGTAATTTCAGTTAAAAACGCTCATTTTCTCGCCATTGTTCTAATACTAAATCCAGTTATTAAAGACTGATTATTTATTCCTCCTTTTGCCTCTTGCCCCCGCCCCCCCCGATGTCGTAGGGTTGATTCATGAATCAACCCTACCCCTACCCCCACGAAAAACTTTTTGCCGCAGACCACTAGGTAGGGTTGGCTGAATAAATCTAAAAACCTTGTTGGGTAAGACTTTTAGACTTTTTTTCCCTCAAAAAGTGCCAACCATTGGAGTGATCGGGGGTAAAATTCCGGGACTTTTTCCCTGAAAATTAGGTAACTGACCCCCTCAAAATCCCTAAAACCCCACACCCCACACCCCACACCCCACACCCTGTCCCCACGAAAAACTTTTTGCCGCAAACCCTATTTAGCGGGACTCAAACGATAACAAAAGATAACTGAGGGTATAATGCTTGGCAGATCAGCGTTTCACAATGCTAATACATAATCAGCGCCTTGCTCAATAATTGTAGAGGCAATTTCAGTTTGACATCCCATGGCATCAATACTTACTAAACAACCTCGAATTTCTCAAATCTTCAATAATTCAGGAATAGCAGTAATCTCATGGGATTTTTCAGCGACTTTTCGTTGACCAAGTACCAAATAATTAGTGGCTGACCAGACACTTACCATAGGAATTAAACTGCGGTTATTTCCTCGTTCTTTTGCCCCTCGTCAGGTTTTCCCGTCCACATTTAAGAGTTCTCCATTGGTCACCTGATGAACTGCTTGCATCCAACTAATAAAGCATGACTGGAGTTCTTCTGATTTTAAACGGACAAATAATCGGATCAATGTATCATGAGAGGGAATCCCATTAGGCAGAGCTAGAAAAGTTTTTAGCCATTCATATTTGGCTATACCATAGGCAGCAACTGCTTACCAGTTGTTCGCCCCACAAATGGTTGCACAGATAGTAATCACAATAATATCTATCAGCAAATGCTCAATGTTGTGTAACGCTCTAGGGTCTTTTAGAGTGCCAAAGTGTTTTTCAATCAGGGCTGTTGGTCATGAACATTTGTCCGTTAACATTGTTTTGCGCGAACCTGTAAACAGATAGTTAATATTCTGTATACTAACTTGAAAAATTTAATATTTATCTCCTAATTGCTATTCCATGAGGATATCTTGTAGATTTATTGCGTATCTTCAAGAATTGTGTGCGATTGCCCGGGCCACCTAACGAGCATATATAAACGAGCATATATAATAATGAAGAGAATAAAATGCTTGACGAAACTCATTAGATCGGAGAAAGGAGGTCAGTCATGGATCTGGTACAGTTTGTGGTAGTTATCATCGTGGTTGGGGTTCTATTGTGGCTCGTGAACAACTACATTCCGATGGACAGCAAGATCAAGCAAATCCTGAACATTGTGGTTGTCATCGCCCTCGTTTTGTGGATTCTTAAGGTGTTCGGATTGCTGAGTTTTCTCAAGGGAATTCGTATCGGTAGGTGAGTGATGTTCTAGACGGAAGGAAAGGTTGAATTATTATGGATCTGATGTCCATCACACTGCTGGTGCGCTGGCTAATAGGCTGGGGATTGATGTGGCGGTTGCCGCGACTTCCAGACCTTTCAGTCGTCGGTTCGCCTAAAGTCTCGGTCTTGATTCCGGCGAGGAATGAAGAGAGTACCCTCCCTAATTTGCTAACAGCCTTAAAGCAGCAAACATTCAAGCCCTACGAAATCATTGTCATCGATGACCAGTCCGCCGATGCTACCCCACAGATCGCCGAACAGGCCGGGGTGAAAGTAGTGCAGACTAGCCCTTTGCCCACAGGTTGGACAGGGAAAAACTGGGCACTCAAAACCGGATATGCAGCCTCATCTGGCGATATTCTCGTCTTTCTCGATGCCGACACTGAGCCAGGGGAGGAGCTGCTCCGCAGGCTGGTGGCAACTGTTCAACACTTAGGTGGTCTGGTCTCAGTTCAGCCCTATCACCGCACTGAACGCCCCTACGAACTGTTAGCGGTTCTGTTCAATCTCGTCGGCTTGATGGCCGTCAAACTGGGAGCAAGAGGTGGTGTGGCTTTTGGACCGGCTATGGCTACCAGCAAGGATGACTATAAGCGGGTCGGCGGCCACGACGCTGTGGCAGGATATGTTGTAGAAGACTGGTTCATGGCTCATATTTATGAGAGTGCGGGACTGCCAGTGAGTGCATACATTGGTCATGGCCAACTGGACTATCGGATGTACCCCGGCGGGCTGCGGGACCTGGTTGTTGGTTTCGACAAAAACTTTGCAACGGCAGCAGGGGAAGTCTCTTGGCTGCGGATGCTGGCGGTTGTGTTCTGGCTTTCAGGGTTGTTCTGGGCGGCTTGGTGTCTGCCCGCATCCCTATTCGGCTGGCCGATTGTCGGGAATTCATCCTTACTATATAACGTACTGCTTTATCTTGCCTTCGCCATACAGTTAGCCATAATTGTATGGCCAGTGGGTTCATTCGGAGCAATCGTCTTTTTCTTCCCCATTCCGGTTGCCTTCTTCATTGCAGTGTTCCTGCTGGCAATTCTGAATCTCGAACGTGGTCAAATCGAATGGAAAGGACGAAGGATAAGTACCCGATGGCAAGGTGAATGAATGAGATTATCTATACTACAGTTACCGGATGGGGTAATTGTCGGGCTTTGTGTGGTCGGTTGGACAGTCTGGTCGCTTTTGATCGGTTTTGTCGGTCATCAACTTCCCCTGAAATTCCTAGAAACGGACACCTGCCTGACCCGGCCACGACCCTGGGGGGAAGATAGACAATGGTACAATCGGGTACTGCGGATCAAGCGATGGAAGGATCGGTTGCCAGAAGCAGGGGATTTCTTCCCAGGAGGTTTTCGCAAAACATCCGTTGGCGGTGGGGACTGTGCCGTAATGTCCCGTTTTTTGGCTGAAACCCGTCGCGCGGAATACGTTCACATCGCCATCTGGCTGTTTTGGTTAGTGACGATGCTCTGGACTCCTGGCTGGGGTGTGCTGGTAAACCTCGCCGTGGGAACAGCTTTCAACCTGCCTTGTTTGTGGGTGCAGCGTTACAATCGGCTTCGGCTCCAGCATCTGCTCGTATTGAAAGGACAGGGAAAAACTATATGCTAAAGTATGAGCTTGGCTGTGAATTAACCTACAGCATTGAGCAAGCAAGCACTCTAATTCTTAATGTTGCTATTGTCAGCAACAACCATCAGATTATTGTTCAGGAAGACCTCCATTCTAACTCTCAACGGTCGATTGAGGAATACATCACTTCTGTCAGTGGAAACCGATACTTTCGACTCAATGCCCCTCCTGGCAATTTGCAAATTTCCTATCGAGCAACCGTTGGCTTATCTCCTTATTATTCAGACCCCAGTACGATTTTTGAAGTAAAGCCAGCCGATTTACCCCTCGATATCTTGTACTATCTTTATCCGAGTCGTTACTGTCAGTCAGATCGATTATTGCGCTTTGTCGCGGCTGAATTTGGCCATTTAGTCCCTGGTTATTCCAGGGTGACAGCTATCTGTAACTGGATTTATGACAATGTTTTGTATCTCTCTGGTAGCAGTGATTCTTTAACTTCTGCTTGCGATACAGCGATAGAACGGGTAGGCGTTTGTCGTGATTTTGCCCATTTAGGTATTGCTTTTTGTCGGGCCTTGAATATTCCAGCACGCTTTGTTTCCGGCTACGCCTATGGTTTAAATCCCCCCGATTTTCATGCCTGGTTTGAGGCTTATCTAGGGGGTCGCTGGTATCTTTTCGATCCTACCCGCCTTGTGCCTCAGAGCGGGCTAATTCGCGTTGGCACAGGACGAGATGCAGCCGATGTTTCTTTTGCCACTATTTTTGGTCCCGTACAAATGAATCAGATGAGGCTTTTTATGGACTACTTACCCGATGCCAAGCCGATTTCCGAGAATATTTTGATACCGACAACAGAGGCGATCGCCATCTCTTGAGCGTACCCCAGTCAGGTATTCTATTATCGAAAATTTGGGTTGAAAACCCCGTCCTTTGAGGACGGCTTTAAGCTACAATGAAAAAAGCGATAACCAAGCTAAAAACTGAACCCTGACCACAGATAGTAGGGGGTTTCGTTCAGAAAAGAATTCAAATTCGGCCTTGAACGAGTAAAACTTTCTAGGAAATAAGGTTGAACATGAGATTTTTTCGACTTGTTCAAAGTGGCCGTCCGGCATTCGGACACTCAAAACGGACGGGTCGAAAGAGTCAGACTTAAGCAATTAAGCGTTTTTCGCTATCTGCGTCAACCCCATTGACGCGACCACCCTAAAAAAGTGGCGTGGTGAGGATGTCAATAACATTGTCTTTGAAAAACCCATTTTAGGAGTTGCCCATGTCATCCTCATCCCTACCCATTAAACTGGCTGTACTGGTTGTCATCATTGGTGAAACCGTCTTGCAAGACCGCATGATCAAGCTGCTGCAAGAGTTAGGCGTAACTGGCTATACCCTCTCGCAAGCCCAGGGCGCAGGTCGCCACGGCAACCGCCAGGGAGATATGGTCGGTTATAACACCAATATTGAGATCAAAACCGTTGTCTCGCAGGAAGTCTCGGAGGCGATCTTCTCTGGTCTCGTCGAGTATCAAGCTAATCATGCCTTAATCGCTTTCCGACAAAATGTCGAAGCGTTGACTGGGTTTGAGATAATTTGATTCGTCACTAACCCCCCCCTAAAAGGGACGGGGCTTGCCTAGACCAATTTAGGCGACGCAAGTAGAGACTACCGCATCGAGACACAATCTGGCACAGACCTCCGAATACTTCCCTAGTTCGGATTCCCTCTAAGCTCTATTGGTAAGGCGTTGTTAGACAAGACATCTTGATTGTGTTGCGGGAAGGTACTTTAACTTCACTCTTAAGGATTATCTCCATGGCAAGAGTTCCTGTTATCTCAAAAGACGGAAAGTCGTTAATGCCCACCAAACCCAGTCGGGCCAGGCGGTGGATTAAGGAAGGAAAAGCTATCGGTAAATTCAACGACTTAGATATTTTCTATGTCCAGCTAACCACTGAACCTTCCGATAACAAAACCCAACCGATTGCTATTGGTATTAACCCGGGTAAATTATTCTCTGAAATTGGTGTTCAATCCTCCCTTTTTACTCTTTGGAAGGCTCACTTAGAACTTCCTTTTAAGCGAGTAAGAGAGTGCCTAGACAATCGCTGCTTAATGCGAAGAGGACGTAGAAAAAGACGGATTAACCGCCAACTTCCCTTTAATCTAAGAGCGCATCGACAAAAACGATTCTCAAATAGAAGACAAGGAAAATTAGCTCCCTCAATCAGAGCTAATCGTCAACGTCTCGACTTCGCTCGACGTTGACCCTGAGCGAAGCCGAAGGGTCAACTTGAACTTCGAGTCGTTTCTGAACTAACTAAAATCTATCCAATTACTGACATTTACTTTGAGTATGTCAAAACCGATATTGATCTAACTTCCAGTAGAAAAGGAGCTAAGTCGGGAAAAGGTTTCTCGCCAGTTATGGTCAGACAGAAATGGGCGATTGAGCAACTATCTCAATTGGCAAAAGTCCATACTCGCTTTGGTTGGCAAACCTCTAATCTCAGAAAATATTTGCGACTAGAAAAATCCAAAAATAAAGCAAAACAATCACCAGAAAGTCATGCTAACGATGGCATTGCTAAGAGGGAGGGAGCATCTCACCTTTGTAACCCCTAAATCAGGTTTTATGTCAAGCTATTTTGAAAGCCTTGCTAGAAACCAGTTTTAGGGACAAGTATAATTAGGGCTTGCTGAATAATGGTAAAACCCTTGTTGGTTAAGACTTTTAGAGTTTTTGTAAATCAAAAAGTACCAGATATGGGAGTGATCGGGGGGAAAATTCAGGGACTTTTTCCCTGAAAATTAGGTAATTGACCCCTTCAAAATCGGTAAAACCCTACACCCCACACCCCACACCCCACACCCGGCCCCCAAGAAAAACTTTTTGCCGCAAACCCTAATTACTCACTTGCATAAATGAGATACTCCCAAAGAGGGATATTTATGAAGTGGAATCTGACCTGCGGAATGTTGGATATAATCTAATTATATACTAAAAACAGGAAATTCATGACAAATATTCACTCGATCATCGGTATATTCCCCTCCAATGAAGAAGCAGACATAGTTGTAAGGTGGTAAACGACGTAAATATGGTGGCTCTACCACAAGACATGGGTTCCGTAAAGGAGATTTAATTTCTTCTCCCAAAGGAATTGGTTATGTTAGTGGAGATACCGAAAAACAGCTATCTGTAAGCGATGCCAATGGTCAACGATTGGGACAGATAACTGTTAGTAAGATTCAGTTAATTCGTCGTTCTAACGGTTTAATTGTTTCTCACTAACTTATGTAAAGCCGCCCTCCGCTATCGCTAAAGGGCGGGGTTTCAGACCCAGTTTTTCGATGAAAGCCCTGTTACTCTACCCTGAGTTTCCCCAGTCTTTCTGGTCTTACGATCGCTTTATGGAAATCGCGGGACTGAAAGCCACCATTCCACCCCTCGGCATCATTACTGTCGCCGCCCTCCTCCCCCAAAACTGGGAGATTCGATTTTATGATCGCAACGTCAATCCTGAAACAGAAGCCGATTGGGAGTGGTGTGAGTTGGTTATCCTCTCTGCCATGTTGGTCCAGAAGCCAGATTTTCAAGCTCTGATTCAAAAAGCCGTGCAGTTAGGCAAAAAAGTCGCCGTTGGCGGTCCCTACCCCACCTCTGTCCCCCAGGATGCCCTGGATTCTGGAGCGAACTATCTCATTTTGGATGAGGGAGAGTTAACCGTTCCCCTGTTTTTGGAGGCGATCGCTCAAGGTCAAAGCCAGGGAATTTTCCGCTCTGGGGACAAACCAGACGTGACCCTCAGCCCCATCCCCCGCTTCGACCTGCTTCAGCGAGACGATTACTTAATGATGGCAGTGCAATTCTCTCGCGGCTGTCCTTTTAACTGCGAATTTTGCGACATTATTTCCCTCTACGGGCGCAAACCTCGTACTAAAGAGCCGAGTCAGACTTTAGCAGAGTTGCAGACTCTCTACGACCTAGGCTGGCGCGGTTCGTTGTTCATCGTCGATGACAACTTTATTGGCAATCAGCGCAACGTCAAACGCTTTCTCAGAGACTTGATTCCCTGGATGAAGCAGCACGACTATCCCTTCACCTTTATTACTGAAGCCTCGGTCAATTTGGCAGAGGATGATGAATTGTTAAGCCTGATGGCTGAGGCGGGGTTTTATTCTGTCTTTCTGGGGATTGAAACTCCTGACCAAGATAGTCTGCAAGTGACGCGCAAACTGCAAAATACTCGCAATCCACTGGTGGAAGCCTGTCGTAAGATTAATGCAGCCGGTTTGCTAATCTATGCTGGATTTATCTTGGGGTTTGATGGAGAGCGCTCTGGTGCGGGGGAAAGGATTCAAGCCTTTGTGGAAGAAACCAGTATTCCTCAGCCCATGTTAGGCATCCTCCAGGCTCCGCCCAACACGGCGCTCTGGAATCGTCTCCAGCAAGAACAGCGTTTAGTTGAGGGTGACAGCATCCATCCGACGGGAGATCAGAATAGCTTGATGAATTTTATCCCCACCCGCCCGATTGCCGAAATTGCCAGAGAGTATGTCGAAGGCTTCTGGACGCTGTACGAACCCAGCCACTATCTCCGACGCTGTTTCCAACAATGTCTTGGTCTGGGTTTGCAGTCAAAACACAAGCAAACCATGCAATTTCCCGTGGGTAAGGGGTTACGGCTGATTACCCAGTTAATCTGGCATCAGGGTATCCGCCGAGGGGACATTCGGGGACAGTTTTGGCGGCAATTATGGACGATTTGGCAAAAAAAGCCCCAAGTTCTCAATCTGTATTTAGGTCTGTGCGCGGCGGGAGAACATTTTTGGGAGTACCGGGCCTTAGCCAGAGAACGGATTACTCAACAACTAGGCTACGATCCCTTAGAAGTTTCTGGTCGTCCCAACCAGAACTGATTCTGACTCGATAGGGAGGATTGGATTGTATGGTCAAGAGATCGCTCCAGGCCTCCCCTTCGGGAATTAAACAGGCTAAACGAGCCTTTGATCTCAAGGGGTGGACTCAGGAAAATCTAGCAGGGGAAGTGAACTTAAAGACCCGCCAGCCGATTTGGCGGTTTTTCACAGGAAAACCCGTTGATCGCCAGGTTTTCCTGGAAATTTGTTCGATTCTGGATTTGGATTGGCGGGAGATTGCCCTCGCTCCGCCCGCAGAATTTCCTGAACCCGGAGAACTGGCGAAAACTAATATTGATGCTCTGGTGCAAGAGGTGCGAGCGCAACGCCTGGACACCATCCAAAACCAGTGCGGCATCTTGCAGTTACTAGACATCAGCCATCCGGTCAACATTGATGACATCTATGTGGATGTCAATATTTTGGCGGAAATTGCCAGTCAACAGTGGGTGGAGATTGCCGATTGGCAAAACTTGGGTCCCGCTGAATTCGATCGCGTCGGTTTGGGAGAGGTTGAGCAGAAGCAAATACCCGGAATGCAGGCTGTTGAAACTTACTCAAAGCTTAGAGTTTTGGGCAGGCCGGGGGTTGGCAAAACTACCTTTTTGCAACATCTGGCGATTCAGTGCAACCAAGGCGAGTTTGCGGCGAATCAAGTGCCGATTTTTATCTTATTGAGAGAATTTGCCGAGGAGTCCAGTCCCAGTGGTGAATTTAGCCTGTTCAACTACATCCGTCAGGCATTGCTCACCTCGGGAATTTCCAACCCATCTGTGCTGGAAACCTTACTGCAAGCGGGCAGAGTCCTGCTGTTGCTCGATGACATGGATGAAGTGCTCAACCAGGACATTACAGCGGTTCTGAGAGAAATTCGCCAATTCTCAGAAAAGTATCATCGCAATCGATTTGTAGTAACCTGTCGCACCGCTGCCCAAAAACTCCAGATTCGAGGTTTCACTGATGTAGAAATTGCCCCCTTTACCCAGGCACAAATCAGCACCTTCGCGCAAAAGTGGTTTGTGGCACTGAGCAAAACGACTGCTCAAGCGGGGCAGGAGCAGTCGGCTCAGTTTATGCAGAAGTTGGACTTGCCGGAAAACTGGCAATTTCGGCAACTGGTGGTGACACCTCTGTTTCTGCATCTCGCCTGCTGGGTGTTTCAGGGTCAAGGGAAATTGCCGAGCAAGCGGGCTGAGTTTTATAAACAAGGGCTGGATTTGCTGCTGGGTAAATGGGATGAAGCGAGAGGAGTCGAACGCGATCAGGTTTACCGGGGGTTTTTATTGCCCCAAAAATTGAGGCTGTTGAGCCAGCTTGCAGCAGTTACTTTTGAACAGGGGCAGTATTTTTTTGAGCAACGCACGATTGAGCAATACATTGGCGACTATTTGCGGAATTTGCCAGGTGCAACCCTGGAAGCAGAGGAACTCCAACTCGAAAGCGAAGCCATGCTGAAAGCGATCGAGGCACAGCATGGACTCCTCACAGAGCGGGCGCGAGGAATTTTTTCATTTTCTTATCTGGCATTTCAAGAATACTTCACGGCTCGAAAAATAGTTGCCAGCCATAATTTGCAGGCATTAGAACAAGCACTGGGAGGGTTGGTGAGTCACATCACCGATTCCCACTGGCGCGAAGTCTTCTTGTTAACGGCTGCCATGTTGCGAAGTGCAGATGCGCTGGTGCAGTTGATGAAGCAACAAATTGATGCCTTAGTCGCGCAAGACTCCTATCTGCAAGAGTTTTTGAGTTGGGCCAGCCAAAAATCCCAGCAGCTCCCAGACGAAACCAAAGTGGCGACCGCACGCGCATTTTACCTTGCCCTTGCCCAAAGCCCGCATACGGCAGATCGCTTTGCCTTAGCCAGCACGCTCGCTCAGGGGATGTTTTTAGATGCGGCGTTGGAGAACTTGCTGGTAGAGTTTGCCATCGACCACAGTCAGGATTTTGCCTATGTCAATGCTTGTAGCGAGGCACTCAACAACATTCTGGTGATGGTTCTGGATGCTGGATTTTATAAGTCTTTGCAACAATTGAGAGACCAACTGCCACCTCCGAGTCAAAACCTGGAACGGCTTCAGCACTGGTGGCAGAAAAACTATTCTGCCTGGGTGGAACAGTTGCGGGGTGCGATCGCCAATTATCGCAATATTCATCACCCCTGGCAGTTTACGACTGAGCAACAGCAGCTGCTCCAACGCTACTATGAGGCCAATCAACTCCTGATCGATTGTTTGAATAGTAACTGCGAAATAACAGCCGCAATCCGGCAAGAAATTGAAGCCACGTTGCTGTTACCTCAAAAGGACTTGGAAGATCGGGAATGGCAAGGAGATTAAATTGATAGACCACTCATTTGGATTTTACGGGTTCGCTTTCTTTGGGATCATCCTGGTGCGATACTTTCTCGTGGCTGGGGGAACCTATTTGTTCTTCTATTCGCCCTTGAGTCAGTCCTTTGTCAATCACAACCTGCGGCATTGGTCTCCCTCTTGGCGATCGATTCAACAAGATATCACGCTCTCGGTTCTTTCGGCGGGGGTGTTTGCGCTGGCGGCGGCTTTCATCATGACAGGATACAGTTGGGGCATTACCCGCTTATACAGCCACCCTCAACAGTATGGGCTGTGTTATTTAGGGGTTAGTTATGGCGCTGTGTTGGTTCTCCAGGATGCCTATTTCTATTTCACCCATCGCTTGTTTCACCACCCGTCACTCTTTCGGTGGTTACACCAGGGACATCATCGCTCCCGCTATCCTACCCCGTGGACTTCGTTTGCCTTTGACCCACTAGAGGCGATCGTTCAGTCTCTCTTCCTGGTCGGCATTGTCTTTGTCCTTCCCCTGCATTTCATCACGTTAATTGCGGCACTCACCACGATGACGATCTGGGCAGTGTTAAATCATCTTGGGATCGATCGCTTGCCCTCCTCATTTCCCCATCATTGGTTGGGTCGGTGGTTTATTGGTCCTGCCCATCATTCCATTCATCATCGCAAGTACACCGTACATTACGGTCTATATTTCACGTTCTGGGACAAACTCCTCGGAACTCAAGACCCCGATTATGAGCAGAAGTTTGATGAGCGTCTGACGGGTAAAGTCGATGGAATTTAACTCGTGCATCGCCCGTTACATTTTGTCTCGTATTCAAGCAATTCATACAGACTCAATCAATTCACGCATCAAATCAAACAACCGCCTGTTACAGTAATGCCAAGAGCAGAATTATCAACTCGCATCAGGAAATTCAATCGCTATAGTTCGCCATACTATAGGATTTACAAAGCTTTTACCGCATAGCGTTGGAGGGAAAAATGACTTTAACTAACCGTAAACGAGCCGTGGGAATCTTCTCTAGCTATCAAGAGGCAGAGAAGGCACTGAATGGATTACGAGATGACGGATTTGCCATGAATGAGGTATCAATCATTGCCAAAGAGCCTGAACGACTGGAGCAGAGCCACCGGATTGGTGAGACACGAGTTCAAGAGCTTACCGAAACAAAAACAACTCATATTGACGAAGGAGCAAAGACCGGGGCAGCGGCAGGCGGAGCCATCGGAGGACTGACAGGCTTGCTGGTTGGGTTGGGCATATTGGCAATTCCTGGAGTGGGCCCCGTCATGTTGGCAGGGGCGGCTGCAACTGCGATCGCTACCACGTTAGCTGGCGGTGCAATCGGGACGGCTACCGGAGGTTTGGTAGGTGGTCTAATTGGTCTAGGAATTCCAGAAGATCGGGCACGAGTCTATCACGATTATGTGGTTCGTGGAGACTACCTGTTGATCGTGGACGGTACAGATGCTGACATCCTTCAGGCTGAAACAATTCTAAAGCGCCGAGGGATTCGCGAGTGGGAAATTTACAATGCCCTAGCAATTGAAGGCTATGTCGATCCTCCTGCTTCTCGTTTGTAAAATCGGAAATTATTAAAGGATTTGCATCATGAAAAAGATCACAACTTTAATCCTCAGCAGCCTTCTACTGATTGGAACTGTGGCTTGTGAGAACAACGCTAAAACTAGCACCAACGCCCCTTCTTCCACAGAGGAAACGGGGCAAGTTCCTGATACTAAAACAGTCCAAAAGAACCAAAGCGATGCGTCTAGTCAAGTGCGCCGAAATCAACTCAATTCTGATATTCGCGCTCGTGAGCAACGCAACAATCTAACTGGAGGAGATGCGGATCGCGCCAACAGTGACCTTTCCAGTGAAGTTCGCTCTAAGCTAGAAGCCAACATCCCGAAAGGGCAACTTACAGTTTCTGCTAAAGATGGAGCGGTAGTCGTCTCTGGAACCGTAGAAACTCAAGAGCAACTCGACAAAATTGACCCCTTGGCAAAACAAATCAAGGGTGTCAATAGTGTCAAAGTTACAGCAAAAGTGGCGTTGTCAAATTGAAAGATGCTCCGAATCAGCTTGGAACTGAAATTACTTTGATAGCAAGGATTGCATTGCATCTTTCATATTCTAATCTGACAACGCCGCAAAAGTTGCGGTGAGCATCTCACCTTTGTAACTCCTAAATTAAGTTTTATGTCAAGCTATTTTGAAAGCCTTACCAGAAGCAAGTTTTAGCGACAAGCATAATTACTCACTTGCATAAATGAGATGCTCCCAAGTTGCGCCAGCAGCTCCAGCTAAAAAGAAGTAAACAGAAGATAGCAACTGTAACTAACCTTGAAGACAAGGGGCTTAAGCCCCTTGTCTAATCATTGCTTTAGGACTTACGCATTGACAGAATTTCCGTAGTATGCCTTTGAACTTCAGACTATGGCTTCCAAGTTATTGAGGTCAAGGAAGTTGGATGCTAAATTATTGACAATAAAAGAGCGGATGACCTCAGTAAATAACTCCCTTTGTCAGGAATACCAATTAACAATTTGCGCTTTAAATCGGAGAAATTCTAACTGGGGTTTGCTGAATAATGGTAAAACCCTTTTAAAATAAGGCTTTTGACCTGTTAAAATCCGATGTTCATGCTGCGAAAATAGGATTAAGACCTTCAAAAATCTTGCATTATCCTTTTTTTAGTACATAAACTGGTACAAAAAAAAGAGGGCAACAAAGCCTGAAACGACCGGCTACTGACGACCGGCTACTGACTCCTAACCCCACCAACAAACTTTTTGCCGCTAACCCTATTTAGTTCCTAGTTCAACCGAGACTAACCGATTCACATGAGGAGCAAACAAACCCCGAAAGCCCTTGTCTTTAAGAGTATTCATGGTTTCTTTGGCAGCATACCAACTATCTCCTGTGACTGTCTCTGGTTTCAATCCCCAAGCTTTTACTTCGTCCAACATTTCTAAGAAATATTCATGTTTTGTCTGACCCTCCTGTTTATTAACGATTCAATAATTAACGGGAACTGACCTTCCTTTACAATCGGTATAATATCAGGTAACTACGTTAATACCTTTGACTACTTTTTTGTGTTTACCACCAGTAAAAGTAATCGATTAACTCAGCTTTAGCTGGGTGACTATAAGGCTTGTCAATTAAGCTAAACGGCGCTTAACCTGCATGATCCAACAGCTATAACCCTTTTGGAGTCTATATCGGTGATCCGAAGTAAAAGCCGTTTAGCTTACCATGTCGTCTGTACTGATTGTTCCTCCTTCAAGTTCGATTTGAGGAGCCACTTCATCAAACAAATCCTTGAATGTATAGTTCTCTCGCCACAAGAAACGATTGACACTGTCATGAGATAAATTGCCCAGAATTTGAGCCAAACGAACACAGCTTATATATTTAGGTTCGCCGAGCAAAAATAGGGTGTAAATAGCCAGATTACATTGAGCAGTTGTTGGCTTCGTAATGTTTCTCATCAGTTGTTCTGTTATAAGAGATGCCCTTGTGTCAGGAAATCAAATCGGAGAGGGTTTTGTCAAGAGTCGAGAGAGAAATTGTATCTAAGACTAACAAAATTAGACCACCCACATTTAAGCCTTTTTGTCAATGCGTAATTTCTATGCTTGCAGAAACGGTATCGTTACATTTTGTGTCGTATTCAAGCAATTCATACAGACTCAATCAATTCATACAGTAAATCAAACAACCACCTGTTACAGTAACACCAGAAGCAGAATTGTTAGCTCAACTTAGGTAAGCAGTTCTCAAATCCAACAAATTCAATAAGGAGAGCATCATGAGCTTAAAAGATAGAGCCGAGGCAACCGCCAAAAATATCGAAGGTAAAGTTCAAGAAGCAGTAGGAGATCTGACTGGCGATCCCAAAGCTCAAGCAGAGGGCAAGGAAAAACAGGCAGAGGCAAAAGTTCGTCACACTATCGAAGATGTGAAAGATGAAGTCAAAAAAATTATTGATTAGTAGGTCGTTTGTCACGGCAACCGCCATTCAGACAAATGATTGAAACCAGGCTTTCATCGGAACTCTTCCTCAAAAAATGGTTTCTTTCGAGACAGGTGAAACACTAGGACAAGGCGGCGTAAATAAACCCAATATTACCAGATATCTAGCTTCTCAAAGAAGTCGAAGATCTCTCCCTCGGTAAATAAACTTACGCCGTCAAAGACTAGAAAAATCTTTCTCGAAAGGGTCTAGACAGTAGTTGTTCATCATCCATGTATCATCGATTCATCAAATTCTTTTTTGGAGTTAAAATGATGTCACTTCAACAGATTCGTCGCTTTTTTGTCACCATTATTTTAACTATAATGCTGGCAATTACTATAGCTTTTGATTTTGGAACTACAAATAGTTGGGCTGCAACTTTACCCACCCAATCGCAGACTCAAATCGCAAGCATGAATCGAGCCAAGGCAGTTACGAAAAATATTGAAGGCAAAGCTCAAGAAGCGATTGGCAACATGACAGGCGATCCCAAAGATCAGATGATGGGAAAAGCCAAGCAAGTCGAAAGTCAGGCTCGTAACGCAGCAGAAGATATAAAAGACCAGATGAAGTTAAAAGGGCGGGCAAAAGCAGTCACAAAGAACATTGAAGGCAAAGCTCAAGAAGCGATAGGTAAAGCTACTGGCAACCGCCAGGATCAAGTTGCTGGAAAAGCTAAACAAGTCGAAAGCCAAGTTCGCAATGCAGTAGAAGACGTAAAAGATACGGTTCAAGATATACTCAATTAAGGATCGATGACTGAATTTTCATTACTTTTCTCTAAATCAAGGAGGGAAATATGTTCGATCTCGTTTGGACTGCTGTTGTTATACTTTTCATCCTCTGGTTGTTAGGATTCTCCATTAACATTGGCGGCGGCTTAATCCACCTGCTTTTGGTTTTGGTGCTGATTGGCGTTGTCTACAACTTGTTTATGAGGCGACGGTAATTGTTGATTCTCGAACACAGAAAGGGTCACAAAATCGGGAAAAAGCAAGAATCAAAGTAGCTAAGATTCAGGCTCGAGTTACCGATAGCAGAAAAGACCATTTACATAAGCTAACCACTCAATTAGTTCGTGAAAACTAAACGATTGTAGTTGAAAATTTAGCGGTAAAAAACCGGGTAAAAAACCCCAAGGTAAGCGCATCTTAACAATCCTTGACAAAATGAACTTTATGTGAGTTGCTTGCCCACGATTCAGGCATATTTGAGGAGAATTTGCCATCTCAATTGTTAAGCAAAAATCGACCCAAATGGGTCGATTTCGTAACTATTCTGATTGACTGGTATCACTTGAAATGCCCACGCGGATGACAAAATTGGCCAATTGTCAATAGCGTTTGAGATGCTCTCACCCTGTAAAAAACCCGAAACTAGCTCAAGCTATAGCGTTTCCTAAGCTAGTGAGGTACACCTATTTTTCTTCCCTTTTGCCTAAAACCCATCACTTTTGTACCTCAGCAGACTGAAAAACGCTATATATCAGATGTTAGTTGGGGAGAAATCACTCGACAATGAGCCTATAAATGCCGTTGGTATGGGAGAAACTATCGGGAAATAGATATAGCATTTCTGATTCACAAGAGGTACATTCCCGAGCCTGAACAGCTTAATCAGCAAAGGTTTAACTGTGCCGCACAGATGCGAGAAACGCTATAGATGGTTTCCTAGTTCAAAACGGTGCAATAATTGTGGGCATATCGTTGAGAAAATGCCGTTAAGTGTCCGAGAATGGGATTGTCCAGACTGTGGGACGCACCATGACCGAGATATTAACGCCAGTAAAAACATTTTGGCCGCAGGGCTTGCGGTATCAGTCTGGGTCGCGAGTGTCAGACCCGAACAGAGTAAGTCTGTGAAGGCAACTGCTAAGAAGCAGAAACCTAGATCGTGAGGTCTAGGAATCACCGTCCCTTTTAGGGCGGTGAGGATGTCAATCCCACCCCCTAAATCCCCCTTAAGGGGTAATTCTATCGTCTCCCCTGAAAGGGGAGATAAGAGAGGAGTGGGGACTGAGGGGGGTGGGGGCTGGTTTGCTCAACCGAACGGTATTGGGTAGGGGAGGTGTGAACGATTATAATTTAATTTTATGTTGTTGTGCTGTTTAGTTATTCAAGGAGTTTTTGTATGGAATCCACAAAAGAGCGAGGGCAATTAATCATCATTGGTGGAGCAGAAGACAAAGATGGAGATTGTCAAATCTTGCGAGAGTTTGTTCGCTGTGCTGGCGGGACTAAAGCTAAAATTGCCGTGTTAACGGCGGCAACAAGTGAGCCTCGTTCGGCTGGAGAAGCCTATACCCGAGTGTTTGAGCGACTCGGTGTCGAGGATGTATGTGTCCTCGATACCATTCACAGGGAAGATGCCGACGATCCAGAAAACCTGAAAATCATTGAGGAAGCCACAGGAGCGTTTTTTACCGGGGGAGATCAAGCCCTAATCATTGAACACATCAAGGGAACTCAGCTAGATACCTTACTTCACCAACGCAATCGGGAGGGAATGGTGGTAGGTGGGACAAGTGCCGGTGCTGCCATCATGCCCGATCTGATGATTATTGAAGGAGACTCCGAAACCAACCCACGCATGGACGCGATAGAGATGGGTCCGGGAATGGGATTTCTGCACTCAGTGGTGATCGATCAGCATTTTGCCCAGCGCGGACGGCTAGGTCGCCTGATTTCCGCTCTCTTACAGCAGCCAGCTAACTTAGGCTTTGGCATTGACGAAGATACAGCAGTAATTGTGGACGGTGACGAATTTAAAGTGGTGGGGCGTGGGGCTGTAACAATTGTCGATGAATCAGAAGCAACTTATGATAATTTAGACGAACTGCTCAAAGATGAAGCGATGGCAGTGTGTGGAGTCAGGTTGCACATCTTACCTCAAGGATTCCGCTTTAACTTGAAAACTCGCAAGCCCGTTTTCTCTCGATCAATAGAGTTAAAGGATAGCAATCCTAAAAAGGAGGCAGAAGTTGAAAGGGAGTAGGTCGGAGGGAACAATCAGTGGTGGCTTGTACCCGCCACTGATTGGAGAATTTATTTAAATCAGAAAAATATTGACTCTGAGGTCTAAGAATGAATCACGATCGGGATGATGAAACCAATCTTGAGCGGCGACAAGAACTGCTACATGATGAAGAGGCTTTTCGACTTGATCAAGAAGAGAAACGCCTGCGATCTGCCAGACGAAGTAATACCTTAAATTGGATAATTAATAGCATTTTCGGGCTGGCAGGAATAGTGCAAATACTACTGGTAATGAGGTTCTTGCTGCGTTTGTTTGGTGCGAACCCACAAAATCAATTTGCTCAGTTGATTAATCATCTATCTGCACCTTTCATTGCGCCATTTTCCACCTTATTCATTAGTCCTGCTTCATCTGGTGGAGCAAACATATTTGATGTTAATATTGTGATTGCGATCGTAGCCTATGCTCTCTTGAGCTATACTTTGCACGGCTATAACTTGCATTTTTTCCTCAAATCACTCTAGTATTAGATAATGCCCGCTATCAAAAATGTAAAATTGTTGAATAATTGGCTCTTTCTTTGTCAATAGAATTACTCTATCTGCCGTCTTATTGCCTAATCTAAATTTAATTGAAAGCCTGGGGAAATTTGTCAAAAAGAAATGTTTGTATGGTAAATATTATGAAAACTTTTCCGACTTTTCTTCAGCTATTTATGAATGTCTGAATGATGCCTATCTGAAACATAAAAAAGAACTGGATTCCTTGCTCACTCTAGGATTTCAGAAGTTTAATAAATCTCAGATTATGAACGACTAAAGTATATCAGTTATCAGTCATCAGTAATCAGATGTGAGTTTTCAGTTCACAAGGGCCGAATCTAAAACCTAATTGGTTAAGCTAAAAGCTTTGATGTGCCTAGTTTCTAACCTTCTTTTTAGGTGAGAGAATTGCCAGATTCTTTCTTTTGCCTCTTGCATGAGTGACTCTTGCCTTCAGAACCTGATTACTGTTTACTGTTTACTGACCACTGAAAAAAAACTCCCATCAACAGTGTCTCACTGATTACTGTTTACTGTTTACTGATTACTGTTTACTGATTACTGAAACAACTCCCAACACTTAATATATGAAATGGACAGATAAAGATCAGATAATTATGCAAGGGATCGATCGACCCCTAGGCAAATATTATGCGGCACGATTGAAAGCTCAGGGAAGCTGTTTGGTAGCGGGGGTGGCTAGTGGCCCCGGTGGTGAGATAATCGCAGAGATACCAGTGTTTGATCTAGTGGCCGAGGCCGTTGCTGAAGCCGGAGAAATCCAAACCAGTTTAATTTTAGTCCCCCCCAATCAAGTCCTAGATGCGGCCTTAGAAGCGATCGCAGCAGCAATTCCCCAATTAATTATCGTCACCCCCGGAGTTCCCCCCTTGGATCTGGTGGAATTATTAAAGATAGCTAGTACCACCGGGACATTAATTCTCGGCCCCGGCAGCCAGGGTGTGATTATTCCCAATTATCTTTGGTTGGGTATTTGTGAACCGAATTTTTATCAATCGGGGACAATCGGTCTGATCACCCGCGGCGATCGCATAGGGGATGAAGTGGCGAAAACTTTAACAGCAGCGGGGTATGGTGAATCTATGGCGGTAAATTTGGGTACTGACGGCATTATTGGCTCCAATTTGTCCCAATGGTTGCAGGTTTTTGAGGAAGATGACAATACCGAGGCAATTCTCCTCGTCAGTCAGGTGGGGGGAAAGGCCGAAATCGAGGCAGCCAAATATATTGCCTCGGCGATCGAAAAACCAGTGATTGCCTATCTTGTGGGGTTAAATGCAGCGATTGAAACCAATTTCGGCGATACAGAAACAATTATTTCTAACCAACTTTCCTACTCTGTTGCCGCTAAGAATACCAGAAAAGATAGCTTACGTCATTTTCAAGAAGCTGGGGTGACAGTGGTAGAAAAATTAGCCGATTTACCTGCCTCTTTAGCTAAAGTTTTGTCCTGAATTTGACCCCATTGCTCCAATAATATTTATAATCAGACAATATTCTGTCAAAATAAGCACCTAACAGGGTGTTTCACCCCATCCAGGGGATTTTCGATGACAATTCCTGAGAGCTACTATATCATGGTAGATCACCTGTGATTCCTCAGACCGGCCAAGATAAAGATGGCAACAGGCAAAAATTAGGAAAAATCAGCGACAATCGAAACGGCAAGATCAAAAAAAATTCTATTCTAGATTGACCCTTTCAGCAGACCAACTATCCCACCCTTCTAGACAACGACCCTAAGGATAACTTCTATGGCGCAACAAAATAACCTAAAAACCGACAATATACACCAAATCGATCCCTATTGGGGTCCCCCATGGCTCGTAGAGGAACGGGACGCTTGCGGAGTCGGTTTTATTGCCGATGTGCGCGGTTCTGGCAGCCATCAACTGATTGAACAGGCCCTTTTAGCCTTAGGTTGTTTGGAACACCGGGGAGGCTGCAGCGCCGATCAGGATTCCGGTGACGGTTCCGGTATGATGACCGCTATCCCCAGAGATGTCCTCGCTCCTTGGTTCGCCGAAAATGGCTTAAATATGCCAGAATCTGAGCGACTAGGGGTGGGTATGGTCTTTCTTCCCCAAGCAGCCCAAGAACGCGCCGACGCTAAAGCACACATCGAAGAAATTGTCAATAAATATAATATTAAGATTTTAGGTTGGCGCGCTGTTCCCGTCCGTCCCGAAGTCCTCGGAAGACAAGCAAGGGAAAATCAACCCTACGTCGAGCAAATTCTGGTTACTTCCCCCGATTTAGCCGGTTCTCAATTCGATCGCCTACTCTATATTGCCCGTTCTGAAGTCGGTAAGCAACTGGCCGATGATTTCTATTTCTGTTCCTTTTCCTGTCGCACCATAGTCTATAAAGGCATGGTACGGGGCGAAATCCTGCGAGAATTCTATCTAGACCTGCAAAATCCCGCCTATAGCAGTCAATTCGCTATTTATCACCGACGTTTTAGCACCAATACCCAACCAAAATGGCCCCTCGCTCAACCGATGCGCTTATTGGGTCATAACGGCGAAATTAACACCCTTTTGGGCAATATTAACTGGATGTCGGCCCGGGAACCCGCTTTAGAAACGGAAGGTTGGACCCACGAAGAATTACAATCCCTGACTCCCATTGTTAACCCCGCTAACAGCGACTCCTATAACCTCGATAGCGCCCTAGAATTATTGGTGAGAACCGGTCGCAGTCCCCTAGAAGCAGCTATGATCCTAGTGCCGGAGGCCTACAATAATCAGCCGGATTTACAGGATTATCCCGAAATTATCGACTTCTACGAATACTATAGCGGTTTACAGGAACCCTGGGACGGTCCGGCTTTACTGGTATTCAGTGACGGGGGAATCGTCGGCGCTTGTTTGGATCGCAACGGTTTGCGACCGGCCCGTTATAGCATTACTAACAACGGTTATATCGTCGTTTCCTCGGAAGCGGGAACTATTCCCCTCGATGAAACCACCATTATGGAAAAAGGTCGTCTCGGCCCCGGTCAAATGCTCGCGGTGGATCTGGAAAAAGGCGAAATTAAGCGTAATTGGCCGATTAAACAGGAAATTGCCCGCTCTAATCCCTACGGTGAATGGGTGAAATCCCAACGCACCTTTATTGACAAAGAAACAGCGATAGACATTCCCTCTCCTAGTCATCTCCTTCCCAGGCAAACCGCTTTCGGTTATACTGCCGAAGATGTGGATATGATTATCGTTCCCATGGCAGAACAGGGAAAAGAACCGACTTTCTGTATGGGTGATGACACTCCCCTAGCGGTCCTCTCCAGTAAACCCCATCTTCTCTACGATTACTTTAAACAACGTTTTGCCCAAGTTACTAACCCCCCCATCGATCCCTTACGGGAAAGTTTAGTCATGTCCTTGACTATGTATCTGGGACGACGGGGCAATATACTTAAATTAGGGGTTGATGACGCACATTTACTGAAATTAGACTCTCCCCTGCTCAATAATGCGGAATTAGCCAAAGTTAAAACCTCTAGCTACAAAACAGCCGAACTTTCTACCCTTTATGATCTGACCACCGGCCCCCGGGGATTAGAAACAGCGATCGCTCATTTGTGCGCTGAGGCCGCCAAGAAAGTAGCATCGGGAGCGGAAATTTTAATTCTCAGTGACAGGACTGCTCCTATTGACGAAAAAACTAGCTATATTCCTCCTTTATTAGCTGTTGGTGCCGTCCATCATCACCTGATTCGCTCACACTTGCGTTTAAAAGCTTCCATCGTGATCGACACGGCCCAATGTTGGAGTACCCATCACTTCGCTTGTCTAATTGGTTATGGCGCTTCCGCAGTCTGTCCCTATCTTGCGTTAGAAACGATCGCCCAGTGGTGGATCGAGCCAAAAACTCAGAAATTGATGGAAAATGGCAAATTAGAAGCTATTAGCCTCGAAAAAGCCCTAATTAATTACCGCAAATCCGTAGAAGCGGGATTACTGAAAATCCTCTCGAAAATGGGTATTTCTCTCCTATCTTCCTACCATGGGGCGCAAATTTTTGAGGCGATCGGATTATCGGCAGATTTAGTTAAACTAGCTTTTAACGGTACTACCAGTCGCGTCGGGGGTTTAAGCATTGCTGAGGTGTCCCAAGAAGCGATCGCATTCCATAGTAAAGCTTTCCCCAATCTTACCGCTAAAAAACTAGAAAACTACGGTTTTGTCAACTACCGTCCGGGGGGAGAATACCACATGAATTCCCCGGAAATGGCGAAAGCACTCCATAAAGCCGTGGCCGCTCACTCCCAAGGTCAAGGATATGACCATTACGAAACCTATCGTCAAATCTTGCAGCAAAGACCTGTCACCGCTTTACGCGATTTATTAGAATTTAACAGCGATCGAGCTTCAATTCCCCTCGAAGCAGTAGAATCGATCGAAAGTATCCTGCAACGCTTCTGCACAGGGGGAATGTCCCTCGGTGCCTTGGGCCGGGAAGCACACGAAACCCTAGCGATCGCCATGAATCGCATCGGAGGTAAGTCCAATTCCGGAGAAGGGGGAGAAGATCCGATCCGTTACACCAGCTTAAGCGATGTGGATGCAGAAGGACATTCCGTGACTATGCCCCATCTAAACGGCTTAAAAAACGGTGATACAGCCAATTCTGCCATTAAACAGATAGCTTCGGGTCGTTTTGGAGTCACTCCCGAATACTTAATGAGTGGAAAACAGCTAGAGATTAAAATGGCCCAAGGAGCAAAACCGGGAGAAGGAGGTCAATTACCCGGGAAAAAAGTCAGTTCCTATATTGCCATGTTACGGCGATCGAAACCGGGAGTAACTTTGATTTCTCCCCCTCCTCACCACGATATCTACTCGATCGAAGATTTAGCACAATTAATCTACGATTTACACCAAATTAACCCCCGGGCCAAAGTTTCCGTCAAATTAGTGGCCGAGATCGGTATCGGTACAATTGCGGCCGGAGTTGCCAAAGCTAACGCTGATATTATCCAGATTTCCGGTCACGATGGTGGTACAGGTGCATCACCCCTAAGTTCGATCAAACACGCGGGTAGTCCCTGGGAATTGGGAGTGACGGAAGTGCATCGGATGTTAATGGAAAATCAACTGCGTCATCGGGTGATTTTGCGCGCAGATGGAGGACTAAAAACCGGTTGGGATATCCTCATGGCTGCTCTCATGGGTGCGGAGGAATTCGGTTTTGGTTCCATTTCCATGATTGCCGAGGGGTGTATCATGGCCCGCGTCTGTCACACGAATAATTGCCCTGTGGGAGTCGCTACCCAGCAGGAACGTCTCCGCACTCGTTTTCCTGGAATTCCCGCTCATGTGGTCAATTTCTTTACTTTGGTGGCCGAGGAAACGCGGCAATTATTGGCGAAATTAGGCTATCACAGTTTAAATGAGGTGATTGGCCGGGCAGATCTGTTAAAAGTGCGCTCCGATGCTCGTTTAACTAAGACAGAATCCCTCAATCTCGATTGTTTGTTGAATTTACCCGATGGCCGTAGCGATCGCTCTTGGTTGCAGCACGAGGAAGTACATAGTAACGGTGCTGTCCTCGATGAGGAAATTCTAGCCGATAGCGAGATTAAACAGGCGATCGAGCAACAGGGAACCGTCAGCAAAACCTACAGGATTGTCAATACCGATCGCTCCGTCGGGGCGAGAATTGCGGGGGTAATTGCCCAAAAATACGGTAATGATGGCTTTGAAGGCGAAATTAAGCTCAATTTCCAGGGCGCAGCTGGTCAAAGTTTCGGAGCATTTAATTTACCCGGTGTCAATCTCCATTTAGAGGGAGAAGCTAACGATTATGTGGGTAAAGGCATCTACGGCGGCGAAATTGTCATCTTACCGCCCCAAAACGCCAATTATCAGCCCGAAGATAACGCTATCATCGGTAATACCTGTCTCTACGGGGCCACCGGTGGGGTGTTATACGCTAATGGTCGCGCTGGTGAACGCTTTGCTGTCCGCAATTCCACTGCAAAAGCGGTTATCGAAGGGGCCGGGGACCACCTCTGTGAATACATGACCGGTGGGGTAATTGTCGTGCTTGGTTCCGTCGGTCGCAACGTCGGCGCCGGGATGACGGGAGGATTAGCTTATATCCTTGATCCGTCCCTACCGGAGAAACTTAACCCCGAAATTGTCAAGATTCAACGGGTTGGCACGGCTGCCGGTGCGGAACAGTTAAAATCTTTAATTGAGGCCCATGTAGAACGCACTAATAGCCCCAAAGGTAAGTTAATTTTAGCTAATTGGGATAGCTATCTCGGTCAATTCTGGCAAGTGGTCCCTCCCTCGGAAGCGGATAGTCCCGAAGCGCAAATTAGCGCGGAGAAAACCTTAACTTCGGTGTAATTTCTTTGGGGTGCGTTACGCTTTGTTAACGCACCCATTGATTAATTTTTTGACTGCGGAGTTGATTAATGGCCATGCTGCCCATCCCCACCACCTATACTAGCTATACCCAAGCACAGGAACATTTTCTTCAGGTTTTAGAACAAGTAGAACTGGGAAACTCGAAAGATTATCTCAGACAGCTGCTACCACTTCTCTAGAAGAATTACGTCAAGAATTGGAGACCGAGATTGAGCCAGAAAAAGCCGCAGAGGTCTGAAACCGAAATTGTGCGAGTTTTTCCTCAATTATGCCTAATCCAGTATTCCGTCAACCCCGTTAAGCTTTTTTCACGAAAATAACGTCTTTTTCGACCTTGACTTGATAGGTGGTTAGATTGCCTTTTGGGGGTTTATTCGTGACGACCCCAGTGGCGGTAAATTTTCCCGGATGGCAGGGACAAGCTAAAATCTGTGCGCCAGTATCCCATTTCACCGTACAGCCTTCATGGGTACAAGTCGGGTTTACTGCACTGATCTTTTTCGTCTTTTTCTCCCAGATCAGGAGCAAGGAGCCGACCGGGGATTTTTTATCCAGAAAACTGCCTTTGGCTTCCAATTCTTTAAGGGTAATGCCCGTCACTTTCACAAAGCCATCCGCCGCTTGGGCCGGGGTCATCTCTTGGTCGGTAGCCGTCCCTAGGATTTCTGGGGCGCAGGCCATGGCTCCGCCAACACCAACGAGGGCAACAAATTCACGACGATTCATGGGATTAGGTTTTTCCAAAAGTAACGTTAACTTTCACTGTACCGTAGAAGCTCTTTCCATTCAATTAATTTCTAAGTGCGAGTAGAGAGGGCCCGTAAGCAAACGCCTGACCAGGATTAGGCTTCAGAAGCTAGTTGCGACCGATAATTAATTTTTGAGGGTTCAAAAATGGCAAAAATAAGGATTAAATGGCATAAAATATGTAAATAGACTATTTAGTTAATTATTATTCATTCTTAATTCTCCTGACTCCTGACGACCGACTCCTGACTCCTAACCCTAACAACAATTTTTGATTTTTACAACACTCCTAATGAATCCCCTCGTCAATTATTTTCGCAACCTGCACGAAATCCACTCCTCCCAACCAGCAGTAAAAGAAACCTCCTACTACGGCACTCTCGAAACTCTGCTTAACGAAATCGGTAAAACCCTAAAACCGCGAGTCCGCTGCATTATCAACCTCAGAAATCAGGGTGCGGGATTGCCGGACGGGGGACTTTTTAACGTCGAT
>NZ_JAPZQJ010000438.1:0-1107 GCF_027530405.1 Microcystis sp. LE19-41.2A
TCAGTCTGTAGAGCGACCATAAGACCAGAACAGAGTAAATCTGTTAAGGCAGGTGCGGAACCCCGCAAGGGAAAGAAGCAGAAACCTAAATCGTGAGGTTTGGGAATCGCCGTCCGTTTTACGGCGGCGAGGATGTCAACAACAATCTCTCGAAAAAGGCGCAATCCCTTGGCTTTCAACTGGTTGAGGCTTCCTCAGCCTGAGTTAAGTTTCTGGAGAGTTATCAGATGTGAGTTTTCAGTTGACTGATTACTGACCACTGTTCACTGTTCACTGAAAATATTTCCCAATTCCCCTAATCCCTATCCCCCATTCCCTAAGTTACAATCAAAAAACCAACCGCAGCAGCAAGACAAGAAAGCGCAATGATTCCTACCGTTATTGAAACCACAGGCCGGGGCGAACGCGCCTTCGATATCTACTCCCGACTACTCCGGGAAAGAATCGTCTTTTTGGGACAAGAAGTAACCAGCGACCTAGCTAACCTAATTGTCGCCCAATTACTCTTTCTAGAAGCAGAAGACCCCGAAAAAGATATTTACTTGTATATCAACTCCCCTGGGGGTTCCGTTTCGGCCGGATTAGGGATTTTTGACACCATGAATCAAATCCGTCCCGATGTCAGCACCATTTGTATTGGTTTAGCCGCCAGTATGGGGGCTTTTCTCCTCAGTGCCGGCAAACCGGGCAAAAGAATGAGCCTACCCAACTCCCGGATCATGATTCACCAACCCCTCGGCGGCGCCCAAGGTCAGGCCACCGATATCGAAATTCAGGCCAAAGAAATTCTCTATCTCAAACAATTACTCAATCAACACCTAGCTAGTCATACCGGTAAACCTCTCGACCTCATCGCCGAGGATACGGAAAGGGATTTCTTTATGTCCGCCGAAGAGGCTCTAGACTATGGTTTAATCGATCAGGTGATCGATCGCAGTCCTTCCGCTTCCAACCCTCCCAGTAAATAGTTTTGACATCCTCGCCGCCCTAAAAGTGCGGCGATTCCTAAACCTCACGATTTAAGTTTCTGCTTCCACCACCGTCGCATACCACAGTTAAAAAACCATGTACTGTCTTACACAGAGTCCACAGACTTTCGCCCCATTT
>NZ_JAPZQJ010000658.1:0-17211 GCF_027530405.1 Microcystis sp. LE19-41.2A
CTCCAGCTACATCAAATGTTCCAAAAAAATATAGAAGAGTTAATGCAAATTAGCCGCTATCGGTTGAAGGATTACATCAAAGGACAAAGAGCGATATCGCTTGCCCTATCTACCTTCTAGCTCGCTTGTCCCCCTCTCAGATCAAAGATAGAGCAAGACAAGCGTTGATTAAATCGGCACTCGAACCAGAATGGGAGTCAAAGATGGAAGGAACCAGCTACGGTTTCCGACCCGGAAGGTCTGCCCATGACGCAATATCAAGGATATACCTTAGCATTAATAAAAGTAGCTACTTTGTATTAGATGCTGATATTGCCAAGTGTTTTGACCGAATTAATCACGACTTTTTACTGTCTAAAATTCACTGTCCAAGCTCCCTGAAAAGAGATATTAAACAATGGCTCAAAGCAGGAGTATTGGACAACGGCGTATTTGAAGAAACAGAAACAGGGACACCTTAAGGAGGGGTAATAAGTCCACTACTAGCCAACATCGCACTGGATGGAATGGCAAGATTAATTGAAATACTATTCCCCAAAAAGAATAAGATAAATCAAGCTGTTTTAATAAGATATGCCGATGATTTTGTAGTGATTTCACCATCACTCGAAATCATTGAACAGTGCCAAACTGCCATTTCTGAATGGCTAAAGCCTATTGGATTAGAACTCAAACCAGAAAAAACCAGAGTGTGTCACACACTCAAACCCATTGAATATAATGGGAAAACGGAAGAACCCGGTTTTGACTTTCTAGGATTCAATATCAGACAATACCCAGCCGGAAAATACAAAGCAGGTAAAATAACGAAAGGAATACCTAAAACATTCCTAACCCACATTAAACCTAGCCAAAAAGCAGTTAAAGCCCACACAGAAGCGATAAAAGGTGTAATCAAAAAACACAAAACAGCACCTCAATCAGCCCTGATTAGACAATTAAACCCAATCATTAGAGGATGGGCAAACTACTATTCAGGAGTAGTATCCACAGATACCTTCAATAAACTAGACTACACAATCTGGTTAATGTTAAGGGCATGGACAGTATCAAGATGCGGTAAAGCGAACTACAAAAAGCTGAGTAAATATTTTGGACCGGGTACAGTCAAACTCAGCAATGGGAAAGAAAGACACGAATCTTGGTTATTTCAAACCAAAGATGGTGTCCATTTATGGAAACATAATTGGACAGCAATTGTCAGACATACCCTAGTACGCGCCGACGCTTCACCCTACGACGGAAATTGGACTTACTGGGCGACCAGACGAGGACAAGCAATTGACACACCTACAAGAGTAGCCAAACTACTTAAGAAGCAACAAGGCAAGTGTAGCCGATGTGGGCAGTATTTTACCCCATCGGATTTAATTGAAGTTGACCACATTCACCCAATAAGCTTAGGCGGAAAGGATGAATATAAAAACCTTCAATTACTACACCGCCACTGTCACGATGATAAATCGGCATCTGATGGAAGCCTAAAATCATCTAATTCGACATCACCCGATGTTAATGCAGATAATACAAGGTCAACAAAAAGATGTCAAGTTGTATCCTTAACAAGGGAACCGTCAAACTAGGAGCCGTGTGAGGTGAAAGTCTCATGCACGGTTCTGAATGGGAGGGGAGGTCGGTGACGATTTTCTCGACCCCTAATAGTATGACAGCCTTTTTCTGATCAAGACGAAGTGTAACCTAATTTGCTATGGACGACCGACACCTCGCACCCCACACCCTGCCCCCAGAAAAAATTTTTTCGGCAAACCCTATTTATCCGGTATTGACCTTGAATAGCCATCGTTGCCCCTTGTTTCCTGTCGAGCGGCGAATGATTAATAATTTCTTTGTAAATTGCAAAACAGATAAAAAATTTCTATGAAAAAACTGGCAAAAATTGGCAAGACCAAAAATGCTGATCAGCTTGGAACAACTGAGATAGAGCATCGTCAATCTGGACATTCAAAATGTCACCAACTTGCCGTGATCCCGATGCTAATAGTCAGAGGGAGACTTGCATAATTTCAAAATCTAAGTTAATCTCTCCTAAAAGTCACCTTTAGGTATTTTGACTAAAAAGAAAGTTGCCTAACTTCTACTCTAGCCTCAAGGCTAATGCTGAAAGCTAGAATCATCGGCTTCATCGACTGGCTCTAGCTAACTCTTTACACCACAGGAGGTCTGTTTGAAAGAGACTTTTATCCCCAACCCCATGACATCCGCTACCCCAGAACAGAATTGCACCGCTGAGTCTAACCGAGTCCGTTACTCAGTTGCTCTACTGGGATTAGCACTCTCTCTGGGAGTACCTAGCCTTCTCAACTCCACCTCGGAATCAGCCCAGGCCGCCAATTCTGTACCCTTAGAATGGGAAGTGATCGACCTGTCCCAAAAAGCCAAGGATGCGGGTAAAAAACTAAAAGAACCGCAAATAATCCAATCCCAAGCACTTGCTACCGTCAAATTCATCGCCACATCAGTGGTTGAGCATCAGGTAAAACCGGGAGAATCCCTGTGGAGTTTAGCCGACACCTATCAAACCACCCCTACAGCGATCGCTACCCGCAATCATCTCCCCCCCCAATCCGATCTGATTATCGGACAAACCTTAAAAATTCCCACTCCTGAGCAGTTGCCCCCGGCAGCCCCGGCAGCAACTCCTGAGCAGTTGGATAGTTCCTCTGCTAGTCTGCGTCAAACCCGTCAACGTCTCCAAGAAAGTTTGGCCGCCCTACGGACCCAGGAAATCCCCCATCAGTCCGATTCCGGGGAAACAGTAATCGTCACCGAAACTACCGCTCTCGTTCCCGATAATTCGCCAACCACTGTCGAGATTCCCGTTATTGCTCCCGAAGAATCGCCCCGACCAACCAGCCAGGTGATCCCGATTCCCGTTCCCACCCCTGAAAGCGATCGCCCGATAGCCACAATTGCCGTTAATCCTCCCTTGACAAGCAGACCGGAAATTCCCAGCGTTGCCCTACGAAATCCGGCTCCTGTGACTGAAATTCCCGCCGTTCCCAATCCTCGGGTCATAGTTCCCCCAGAAAACCAAGTTTATCGGGTTCGGCCAGGGGATACCTTAAACACGATCGCTCGCGCTCTCGGCATCACCCCCGCCGAATTAGCCAGGGAAAACGGCATTGACAACCCCAACCGGATTAAAGTTAATCAAACCCTAGTGATTCCCGACCGCTCTGCCAACGCTAGAGTTAATCAAAATCTTACCCCCTTGGTCGGCGATCGACCGAGATTGTCCTTTAACCCCAGCAATCGACAAAATTTGCCCGCCGCAACCGCCACCACGGAGACGGAAGAATTCCCCGAAAATATCACCGGCAGCTATCGGGAAAGATTGCGCCAAGAGGTGGCTAATCTGCGGGAAACTAACCTTTCGGAAACCCAGAAAAGTATCGCTATTCCCGTCGATAATCCCGCAGAAACCGTCGATGATCGGCAAATAACCCCTAATCCCCAATGGGCTGCCCTTCGTTCTCGTTCTAACCAAAGCACCCCCCCACAGATTATCGGTTCGGCTCCTACCAATGTGGAAGAATATAATGACCGCCTACGAATTCCCGTCGGCGAAACCGTAGAACCTTCCCTTCCTCCCCTCGCTAATCCCGATGAGTATTTACCTAATCCCGCCCCCATTTTTACCGGCTTTATCTGGCCCACCAGAGGTGTGTTAACCTCCGGTTTCGGTTGGCGCTGGGGCAGACCTCATCGCGGCATCGATATCGCCGGTCCAGTGGGGACCCCGATTGTGGCGGCGGCCGCCGGTGAAGTAATCGCCTCCGGTTGGAATTCTGGCGGTTATGGCAATCTGGTGAAACTGCGTCACCCCGATGGTAGCGTCACTCTCTATGCCCATAACAGCCGTCTGTTGGTGCGTCGCGGCCAAACTGTTCAGCAAGGCGAGCCAATTGCCCAGATGGGTAGCACCGGTTTTAGCACCGGCCCCCACCTACATTTCGAGGTTCACCCCTCCGGCCAGGGAGCAGTCAATCCCATCGCTTTCCTGCCAGGCAGACGTTAAAGATGCCCAGAAAGGGAAGAAAAAATCTTCCCTTTTTTGCTCTTGTGCAATTGGGTGATTGTGTGTTATGATTGATAACTGTGTAAACAACGGCTTAGTAGCTCAGTTGGTCAGAGCAGGGGACTCATAAGCCCAAGGTCGGCAGTTCAAATCTGCCCTGAGCCATCGGACAAGATCCAAGAAAACCAGCAAGATTATGGTCAGGTGATATCTCTTTCCCTTTTACTTGGGGACGCTCCCTTCGGGTTCTACCTGATAACTTTTTACTGATAACAGCAGCAAGGGAATTCCAAAATTTATTAGCCCAATTGTACTATAAATTTTGCCGATACAGTCACTACCATAATATTCTGGTAGGAGTACCTAGTGGTCAGTGAGTTTATCGAACTGCGTGCGCCCAAAATGTCCTATAGATATTTCGACCAAATTGAGATGCAGTCACGGAAACGAAGCCAAGAGAATGAAAAAACCGGAATTTGAATTTGATCCTAATAAAAGCCAAGCTAACAAAAATAAACATGGTCTAGATTTTGTTGAAGCTCAAGTATTATGGTTAGATTCCCAAAAAGTCGAAATTCCAGCCCGAACAGAAAATGAACCACGATTTGTTGTTATTGGTATAATAGCAGGTAAGCATTGGTCAGCCGTAGTTACCTATCGTCAAACCAAAATCCGTATTATTTCAGTCCGACGCTCTAGACCTGAAGAGGTAGAAATTTATGAAAGCTGAAGATTTTGACCGCAAATTTGATGATGGAGAAAATATCATCGAATACTTGGATTTAACTAAAATTAAACGTTCTAATTCCGAGGAACAAACAATTGCGTTTGAGTTTCCCTCATGGATGGTAGAGGCTCTTGAGCAAGAAAGTCAGCGTCGTGATTTACCGTTACAAGCTATTGTCAAAGACTGGATTGGGGAAAAATTGGCGTTGTCAAATTGAAAGATGATCCGAATCAGCACCGGAACTCAAATTACTTTGACTTGCCCTGAGCCAACTTGCCCTGAGCCAAGTCGAAGGAGTTGAAGGGGTCGAAGGGTAGCAAGGATTGCATTGCATCTTTCCTATTCTGATCTGACAACGCCTAATTATCAATCGCTGCACTGTAATCATCGCCAAGCTGATTATTTTTTCCCTTGCAGTAAACCAAAACGAATTAAACCCGACTCGTAACCGCGCCGCATTAACCCTAAAGATAAGGCCCCTTGGATAGTAGTATAACCGCTTGCTAACAAACCTGCGATCGCATCTGTGGTTAGGGCCGAATCAATCACCACATCCCAAAAAGCGGCCACCGATAGGGACCAATCATCGGTTTTTAGGTCTTGAAAGCCAACTTCACAGGCAATATCGGCGTATTCTGGCAAAGAAATCACATATGGCAGACAATAAACCTGATAAATCTCGTTTAATAGTTTAATCTCTCCTTCCGTTAAATTACCAGCCAGGGAAGTGGTCGGACGATGACACCAAGTAGCCATCAAAAAAGTCCCCCCGGGCTGCAAAACCCGATAACATTCCCGCAGAAATTGCCTTTTATCGGGCATATGTTCGCCACTTTCCAAAGACCAGACCAGATCAAAATTATTCTCAGGAAAGGGGGTTTTTAGGGCATCAGCCACAGAAAAACTCACTTGTTCCTCTAAATTGAACTCTTGCGCTCTTTGGCTGGCTCTAGCGGCTTGTACCGGGGAAAGGGTAATCCCCACCGCTTGGCTGTGAAATTTTTCGGACAGATAAAGGCTACTGCCACCAATGCCACAACCGACATCGAGAATCTGATTAGCACTGGTGACATCACCCCAAGTTAATAATTCTTCTATTAAATCAATTTGTGCCTGACGGCGATCGAGTTTAATCTTGCCGCCCCGACCGTAGTAACCATGGTGCATATGTTCGCCCCAAATCCTTTCCCACAGTCCACTAGAGGAGTCATAAAAATCGGCTATTCGTTGATCAAGTTCCATGGTGATTTCCTAGTTAAGAGAGGCACTCTTGCCAGAGATTAGCCAGATATGTTATACCAAATCCTGTTTAAAAAGTACAGCAAAGTGGGAAGTGGCAAGTGGGTTTTCAAAGTTCGATGTGTTTTACTTTATCTTAATATCATTCGATCTTGTTCGACTTTATCTTAATATCATAGGTTCCGATTTTTGCAAGAGGTCTTATGATTAAGGCAGGATTAAAACTACTGGCTGTTTTGATTTTTAGTATTTTTAGCTTCAATGGGGCGGTCTTGGCCGAGGAAGCACCCAAGCTATCTGGTTATCAGGCAGATTTAAGCCAAACATCTGTTTCTGGCCTTTCATCAGGGGCTTTCATGACGGCTCAATTCCATGTCGCCTACTCAGATAGACTGGTAGGAGCAGGTATTATTGCTGGCGGTCCTTTTTATTGTGTAGGTTCTTACGAGACGGATCCAGAGCAATTTTTCGAGCAAGCGACATCAACTTGCATGAATCCTCTGACTGAGTCAGTAGGACCGGATGGGAAAAGATTATTTAAAAAAGCTCAAAAACTGGCCAGTGCCAACAAAATTGCCGATCTCAACAACTTAAAAGATGATCGAGTCTATCTATTCAGTGGTTCAAATGATCGCGTAGTTAAAACTGTCGTAGTTGACAAAGTAAAAGATTTTTATCAAGCTGCCGGCTTGCCCTCAGAAAATATTAAATACGACAAGAATATCAATGCCGGTCATGCCATAATTGTCGAGGAGTCTAGGGTGTCATGTTCAGATACTAAGTCACCCTTTATAAACGACTGCGATTTCATGCAATCCCATCGGATTTTAGGGCATATTTATGGCAAGTTGAATCCACCAGTTGACTCTAATAGATTAAGTGGCAAGATTATTCGGTTTGACCAGAACGAGTTTATTGACGGTAAAAAGACGAGTATGAGTCGGGAGGCTTATGTTTATGTACCTGAAGCCTGTAAAAAAGAAAGCTGCAAAGTTCATGTAGCTATTCATGGTTGCAAACAGGGGGCAACAGAAATTGATGATACTTACTACACTAAAACCGGTTACAATGAAATAGCTGATACCAATAGGATAATTGTCCTATATCCCCAGGTTGAACCGTCAGCATCAATCCCTTACAATCCCCAGGGATGCTGGGATTTTTGGGGATATTCTAGTGCAGACCCAGATAATCCTGTCTTTTATACTAGAGAGTCTCCCCAGATGAGGGCAATTGTCGCTATGTTAGAACGGTTGGCCGAACCGCGCCCTCAATAATTTAATCTTTTTGCTGGCACAGACAGAGAAATACATTAAGCAGTTTACGAGGAAACTACCATGCAAAACGAGCTAGTTAAACAGTGGATTGACTCGAACAAATTGGCAATAGAGTCCTTCAAGAATATTACGGCCACTAATGTGAACGCGATGGATGCCATGTTAACAAGTTTTGTTAACCCCAGCGCCTTCGCTGAACTAAGCAAGGGTTATCTAAGCTTGACCAAAGAATTGGGGGAAGTTTATACTGATAGTATTAATGAACTATTTCAAAGCCAACTGAAGCTGGTGAATTTACAGGCAACCTCTGATTCTTTTAAGGACTTGGGTGAAATTTATGTAAGTTCGATGACCAGTCTCGGACTAAAGCAAGCAGAATTGATGCGCCTCTATCTAGAAACTACAGCCAAGTATCTAGATATCTTAAAGGGCGCTCAAAAAGTAGATGATCTATTCAATGTCCAAACCAGTATTTTTAGCGAACTTCAAGAAAAGTTGCAGGAGAATATGCTCGAAACAATGGGAGTTTTTAACTCTATCAATACTGCTCTGGACAATTGGACTCAAAAAAGCCTTGACGCATTCGCATCTGATGAGAGTTAAAAAAACTTGATCTTGCGGGTTATGTCTTTAGCCAAGTTCTCGGTTTGTTGCCCCAAACATATCCCCAACGGCGGGCAAGTGCCAGCACCGCCAGATTACCCGTCGGGGTATCGAGGAAGACTGGCGTAGCAGGAGCATCAGCTAACAGGGCTTGTAGCAGCTTGTTATCGCCCTTCCGAAACTCCAGGAAGAGCGATAACCCGAAACTCTCAGCGACGGACAAAACCCTTTAAAGTCTATGGTAGGTAGGGTCAAGAGAATCAAACCCGACAGCAACCCCGAAAATCGTGTCAGAATAGATCATTGTAGTCATTGATGATCTTTGAGAAAAATATTTATATGTTAGGACGGGACAGCTACGATTTAATCATTGTCGGGGGTGGTATAGTCGGAACCACCCTAGCGGTGGCCTTAAAAAATACAGGATTAAATATCGCTATGATCGAGGAACGTCCCCTAGAGGTGGCCGCCTCCCGTCGTCAAGCTTATGCCCTCTCGCTGATGTCGAGCCAGATTTTTACAGGCTTGGGTATCTGGGATAAAATCTCGCCCAGTATCGGTAAATTTCGTCATATTCGCCTTTCTGATGCCGATTACCCGATTTTTGTCCCCTTTGTGGTCGATGAGCTAAAAACCGATTATTTGGGCTATGTGGGCGAACATCAAGTGATTTTAACCGCCCTGCACAATGCTGGCCAAGATTGCGATCGCATTGACTGGTTATCCCCTGCCAAAGTGTTAGAAGTGGAGTACGGAGCAGAAACAGCCACTGTCACCCTGGAAGAAGCCGGTCAAACCCGAAAAATCACCACAAAATTAGTCATCGGGGCCGATGGAGCCAGATCCGCTATCCGGCAAGGGGCGCAAATTAAAACCAAAGGTTGGAAATATTGGCAATCCTGTGTCGCTTTCACCATTAAACATCAACTCGATCGCAACGATACCGCCTTTGAAAGATTTTGGCCCACCGGTCCGATGGGCATTTTACCGCTCCAGGGTAATCGCTGTCAGATCGTTTGGACAAATCCCCATGGGGAAGCGAAAAAACTGCAAGAAATGCCCGAAGCGGAATTTATCAAGAAATTAGAAGCATATACGGGGGGATTACTGGGAAAACTCGAATTAGTTAGCCCCCGCGCTCTCTTTCCCGTACAGTTAATGCAGAGTGATACTTATGTTAAACCCCGACTGGCTTTAATTGGTGATGCCGCTCACTGTTGTCATCCCGTCGGTGGTCAAGGTTTAAATTTAGGCATTCGCGACGCAGCCGCTTTAGCGCAGGTATTAAAGGAAGCAGTGGAAAAGCAAGGGGATATAGGAGCGCTTTCTACCCTAAAATCCTACGAAAAATGGCGTAGATCGGAGAATTTAGCGATTTTAGGCTTCACGGATTTTCTAGATCGCCTGTTCTCCAATAACTGGCCGCCTATCGTTGTCATCCGTCGTCTCGGATTGGCAATTATGCGCGGTTTCCCCCCGTTGAAATTGTTTGCCCTGCAATTAATGACGGGACTAAAAGGACGTATTCCCCAATTAGCTAGATAGCTGGCCGCTAATTCCGGGAATGGGGGAGAAAGGAAGAAAAAAAAAGCTTGCAAAATGCTGCGATTATCGCTATGATGGTTAAGGTTCAATATCGGGGCGTAGCGCAGCTTGGTAGCGCACTACTTTGGGGTAGTAGGGGTCGTGGGTTCGAATCCCGCCGCTCCGATTGCAGAAAAACAGAGAGTTAGGTAGGGATGCAACCAATCCCTACCTTGTCCTGTTTACTCGGAATTCTCTTAATTTATCAGCGTTCCTGATCAAGTTAGTTCACCATTAGAATCACTGCTTTAGTCGAAAATGTCTCATCAAATATCAGCTTACGGTTCCTGGAAATCACCGATTACCTCCGATCTAATTGTGGCAGCATCGATTAGTCTTGGTGGTGTAACCCTAGATGGAGAAGATATTTATTGGTTAGAAGGCAGACCACAGGAAAAGGGGCGAAATGTTTTAGTTAAATTAAACCCCGACGGCACAACTACAGACATCACTCCAGCACCTTTTAATGTAAGAACTCGTGTCCATGAATACGGGGGAGGTTCCTATCTAATTGTCGCTGGAATTATCTATTTTTGTAATTTTGCTGACCAAAGAATTTATCGCCAAACTGCTGATAGTTTCCCCCAACCTCTAACCCCAGAAAATTCCTGTCGTTATGCGGATTTAATTCTCAATCAATTTGGCAATCGTTTAATCTGTGTTTGTGAAGATCATAGCCAAAAAGATCGAGAACCAGTTAATAGTATTGTCAGCATCGATGTGGATACAGGAAACATAGAAACTTTAGTATCAGGCGATGATTTTTATACCTCTCCTCGCTTAAGTGCCGACGGTTCTCGATTAGCTTGGATTAGTTGGAATCATCCTAATATGCCCTGGGATAGTTCTTTTCTCTGGGTGGCCGATATTAATCATCTTTATTTGAGTAATATTCGGGTCATTGCTGGTGGTGAAAATGAGTCGGTGTGTGAACCGCACTGGTCCGCCGATCAACATTTATATTTTACCAGCGATCGCAATAATTTCTGGAACTTTTATTGCTTTAACTACGATGAACAAATCGAACCAGTTCTCGAACCGATAGAGGCTGAATTTGCCTATCCTCATTGGGTTTTTGGTTTATCTAACTACGGCTTTGCTGGGGAATCAAAGATTATTTGTAGCTATACAAAAGATGGTCGTTGGTATTTAGGAAGTATCGATACTGTTAATCGAGAATTCCAAGAAATTATCACTGCTGATACTAACATTTCTTCCCTACAAGTTAGCGATAACAAAATAGTTTTTATTGGCGGTTCTTTCAAGGAAGTAACGGCGGTTATCTCAGTGGATTTAGCCACAGGAACGAGAGAAGTCCTCAAATCTTCCAGTAATTTAACTATTTCTAGCGATTATTTCTCGATTCCGGAAATGATTGCTTTTCCCACCAGTCAGGGACTAACTGCATCTGCTTGGTATTATCCCCCCAAAAACCCCGATTATACCGCCCCCAATGGCGAATTACCGCCCCTTTTAGTCAAAAGTCACGGTGGACCGACGGCCGCGGCTACCTCTAGTTTAAGTCTGCGAGTGCAATACTGGACCAGTCGCGGCTTTGGCTATCTAGATGTTAATTATGGCGGTAGTACGGGTTATGGTCGTCAATATCGTCAGCGTTTGCTGGGAAATTGGGGAATTGTCGATGTGGAAGACTGCATCAACGGGGCAAAATATTTGGTTAATCAGGGATTAGTCGATGGGGAAAGATTGGCAATTTCCGGAGGCAGCGCCGGCGGTTATACAACTTTAGCGGCCTTAACTTTTCATGATACTTTTAAAGCAGGAGCTAGTTATTACGGAGTTAGTGATTTAGAGGTTTTAGCCACCGATACCCATAAATTCGAGTCGAGATATTTAGATAAATTGGTGGGACTTTATCCTGAAGAAAAGGAAATTTACTATCAGCGATCGCCTATTCATTTTACCAGTCAGTTATCCTGTCCAGTGATCTTTTTCCAAGGTTTAGAAGACCGAGTGGTTCCACCCAATCAAGCGGAAATGATGGTACAAGCTTTAAAAGCAAAAGGTTTACCCGTCGCTTACGTTCCCTTTGCGGGAGAACAACATGGATTTCGTCAAGCTGAATCGATAAAACGAGCATTAGATGCAGAATTTTATTTTTATTCCCGTCTCTTTGGTTTTACTCCTGCTGATAATTTAGAACCCGTAGAAATTAAGTAGTCGTGCCAAATTAATTTCCTAGGTTCGAGAGGCGCTGAGGCCAATTCAAGTCTGAATTGCATCACTGTCTGAGGTGAATTACCATTGTTGCACAAGTAATACTAAATCCGTTGAGCATATGCTACTTATGAAGACAGGCAACAGGCAAAAGGCAAAACCCCCCCAACCCCCCTGTCCCCACGAAAAACTTTTTGCCGCAAACCCTAACTACTTCTATTAAGCTCGCTTATTAAGCTGATGTGGAGATGCTTAAAAGGCGCATCTCGCTTTTCAAAATAAGTTTTTGGACAATTCACAGTAAATATCTACAGATTTGACCGTTGGGCGGGTCTAGGCTTAACCATAGTCTCTGTATCGGTTTCAGGCTTTTCTTCTCCTTTTAACTCTCTTAGATTGATGAAAGAGAGATAAGTTGTGTTGAGAAATGTGTAGAGTTGCGGCCGACCCTTGACTGGAACCTAAGCTCTCGTGATAACTTGTATAGGAGTTGTCGACAAGACACCATCAGCTAGACAGACCTTTCCAGTTTCTCTATGTTTCATCCTAACCAATCGGAAACCCGTGAAGATATCCGCGAGTATGTAGCTCAACTACAGCTTCACATGGCTTTACAAGCTCGTAATCTCGTGCCTAGTCTGACTAATACTAGCGATAGTCGCGAGAAACTGCTGCAGGATACCCAAGCAACCATCGAAAAAATCGTTTCCCGTCATTTCTAGTTGACCGATTTTACGCAAGTAATCTCTTTGAACCAAGAATCCCCGTCGCTTTAGTGCGGGGATTGTCAACGCCCTAGGATTAAGGGGGGATCAAGGTAGGGTTGATTCATGAATCAACCCTACTATGAATCAACCCCCCGACGTCGGGGGGGTTGCCTTTTGCCTCTCCTCATAACTAGCCTTTACTCAACGGATTTAGTATAATATCATCGGTAATGGTAACGATAATTCTTTGCAGCTTCGCACCTTGAAACTCGTAAGGAATCTCGTGTTTATATTTAGTTAGGAAGTTAGGAGTATGATTTGATAAAGTTCTTATAATATCGACATTTTGTTCGATGTTATTAATATACAGTTTCATATTATCTATTGTGCTGTCACCCAACTTTTCATCGGAAGGGGCGATTATCTTTGGTTTGGCAAATTCAACTTTGAGTGTCACCTCGCTACTAAGACGAGGAAGATCACAGGTGATCTTCTGTTGTTGTCCTAACCAGTTATAGACATAACATAGTTTTCCCTGATAGATGTAGAAACTATGTCCACCAAAATATCCACCCTGCGCCATCAGAACACCTTGTAAGTCCCCTTTAGCTTTGGAGAAATCAATAGTTGCTTCGATGGCATAGAAACGAGTGCTAATATTAGGGGCAACAGCTTCGAAAATTTCCAATCTCCCTGGATAATTTGTCGGGGGAACGGCGAACGTAGCGATTTCCCCAGCAACAGCTTCGGAAATTTCTGATCCCTCTAGATCATAGGTATAGCTATCGGAAATTTCCAATCTCCTTGGATAATTTGTCGGGGGAACGGCGAACGTAGCGATTTCCCTAGCAACAGCTTCGGAAATTTCTGATCCTCCTGGATCATAGATATAGCTATCGGAAATTTCCAATCCCTCTAGATAATGGGTATAGCTAAATGTGGTATATTTTGAGTCGTCAGAAAATGCCGGGGGACGTAATTGAGGAATTTCTCCACCGAATACCACAGTTCCAGACCAATCTTCAAGTGGCATATATTGTTTAGCCATCGAAATCTCCTTAGTAATTGATAACGGAAAAAAGTGAGAGATTTGAGAGATGGGAGCATCTCATTTATACAAGTGAGTAATTATACTTATCCCTAAAACTGGTTTCTAGCAAGGCTTTCAAAATAGCTTGACATAAAAACCTGATTTAGGAGTTACAAAGGTGAGATGAGAGATGAGAGATTTAACCTGGATTACACTGATGGACTTAACAAATCAACTCTGCTGTAACTCAATACTACTCAGTCCTCTATGCTAAGATGATCCGAAAAACGCAAGTTTTTAAATTGATGGGCAAAAAAATTTTAACTTTACTCAATAACCAAATAGTTATATATAGATGTTTATTTTTGACAATAAAACCAATATTTTAATTAATTCTCAGGAATTAACCTTTAAAAGTGAATATGTTTGTGACTTTTCTCGCTATTTTCAGAATCGAGAATTTCTCAACGTAGATGCTTTACAACTCAGTGGTGATCATTTTGAAGGGTATCTTTCAAGGATCATCATCGATGAAGTGATGTTAGAATTATCGCAACGTAATTGTTTAACGAATGTTGCGGGAGTAATCCATTCTAAAATGTGGGTTTTTGCGATTCCTGTTCAGGTGAATTCTGTCTTCTTCCAAAATTTGTATCCATTAGAAAATAACTATCTGGGGATTATCCCCCCTAAATCAGAAATTTCCGTTTTTCAACATCCTTTTTCCAATCGTTTTCAGCTTTACGTTCATGATAATTATCTGCAACAATTGTGCCAAACTTTAGAGCTACCAGAAGCAAAAAAGTTTTTAAATTCTTCCGCTTCTTCTATTGTGATTTGCCCATCGGAAAAAATTCGTCATCTCCAACAATCTTGTCATCAACTTTATCAAATGCTATTTAATTTAGATCGTCAACAAATATCTGGGCAAAGAAAAGCATTAAGATTAAATTTTGTCAGGCAAAAATTAAAAAAAGAAATTGTCAAAGATTTTCTTTTGACTTTAGCAGTAACCAAAGATATTACAACTCCTAAAAACACTATCAGACGCACCTCTATCCTCAAAAAAGCAGAAGAAATGATGAGAAAAAATCTGCGTTCTGATCTTACTATTCCAGCGATTTGTCAAGACTTAGAAGTAAGTCAACGCACCTTAGAATATATATTTAAAGACTTCTATCAAATGTCTCCTTACAATTATTTTAAATTGCTTCGTCTTAATGCTCTACATCAATCTCTTAACCAAAATAATCAGACAAAATTAATTTATGAAATTGCTGAAGAATTAGGTTTTTTTCACCGAGGATATCTGGCCTCTGATTATAAAAAACTGTTTGGTTACTTTCCCTCTGAAACCTAAAAAAATAGTAGGTGTAGGAATTAGGATTATTTTTAGATTTATCCGCCTTATTTTACCATTTTTTACGTCCTTCCCCTTGGATGATCAGCTACTCTTGATAATTAAGCTTCTTGCTTAAGTTGCCACCTATGAAAGCTTCCGTGCATAATGTGACGTGGTGAACATTTTTCACCCAAAGACTCAGAGAGCCATCTTTTCTTGATTAGGTAAAAATTTCCCGACTGTCCCCTCAATTCTAGTCTCAACTTTACCATCGCTCTCGGGAATCTTATCTTTAGAATGACTGCCTAGCTAAACGGCTGCCCATTTATTGACTTAAATCTGTAATAAGCTAAACGGCGCTTAACCTGCATGATCCAACAGCTATAACCCTTTTGGAGTCTATATCGGTGATCCGAAGTAAAAGCCGTTTAGCTTATGCCCGCAATTTTTTTATGATTAACCACATGACAAAGTGGCCACTGCTGTGGTATTAATTTAGGATAGGAAGTTTTCGGGAGTCAGTCGTCGGTCGTTCATACCAAATTAGCCTACACTTCATCTTGATAAGAAAGGCTATGTTTTTTGCAGCTTCTTAGGGAAATTATGACCACTAATCCTCTTAACTCGCTCATTTTAGAGCAGATTAGTCATATCTGTGAGCAATACTCGATCGAAAGTCGTATTCTCGAAGATTTTGCCGATTTTGTCATCAAAAACCACCGTAAAAAGTCTCCTAAACCATCGTTAACTAAATCAAAAACTACAGCCACCACCACCACAGGCTCAAAAGTTAAACCTTTAACTCTAACGCAACTTAAACAGGCAGTTTATGCCTATTTTGAGGTTAGCAATACCACAGAACTAAAAAAATCGAGTATGTTTCAAATGGCTACTAGAGCCTTTGATAACATCAATTTATCTCAGCGAGAAAGTTGGGAAAAAATTTACAGAGAGTATGTAGGTATTTTACCAGAAGAAGATGGGGAAACAGGTAAGCATTGTATTAATGGTATTAATATATTTAAATATTTTTATCCCTATCGTGTTTTCGAGCTTGATCCAAAAACTGCCAGCAAGGAAGACATTAAAAATGCCTATTATCGTCTTTCTAAGATCTATCATCCCGATAACCAAGAAACAGGAGACGCAGAAGTTTTTGATTGTTTAACTGTCATGTATAAGTCTATCACCACGGAGATAAAATAATCATGCCTCAGAAAGCAAATACCTTCCTGATCCGGGATACCGAATTAGCTCAATGGTTTTCTATTACTCTTGAAAAACTAGACAAAATTGTTGATATTTTTGATGCTGATCCTAATGATGATTGGGATTTAGTTGAAGGTGTCGATTATCAATTTGTCAACAAAAAAGATAAAGTTAGAGTGTTTTCTTTTGAAGGTGCTTTAAAAATTGCTTCCTATATTGATCAGCATGAAAAGCGAGGAATTTTATACAGATTTAGAGAATTTTTTACTAAACACGATCAAAAAATTCGTCGCTCTTTGGCACGAAAATTAATTTTTAATGAATTGGCTGACTCTGGCGAAATTAAAGTTTATCAAGGAGTGGCTATGATTCATAAACAGAGTTTGCGGCGAATTTTAAAAACTAATGGAGCCAAGCTAAATCAAACATTCAATAATCTTAAACTCCACGAATCTTCATCTTTGAAAGTTGATGATGAAGAACTTGCTAAGGTAATCAAAAATACTAAAACAGAAGTTCGTCCTTTAAAAATAGGAGTAGATTTTTACGAAGATGAAAAAAGAGAGTTTTGGTTCTCTGAAAGTGGAGTTGTTCGCATTTCTAAATCCATGAGTGAAACTTTGACGAATAAATCGCGCCAAGAAATGTGT
Source organism: Microcystis sp. LE19-41.2A (assembly GCF_027530405.1). Lineage (NCBI taxonomy): Bacteria > Bacillati > Cyanobacteriota > Cyanophyceae > Chroococcales > Microcystaceae > Microcystis > Microcystis sp. LE19-41.2A. The sequence continues at coordinate 16,586 of NZ_JAPZQJ010000658.1, forward strand.
AAAATGATTGAAATCGAGTTTCCTCGTGCCTTTAAAGAAATTCAGGAAAATCTAGATGACGATACCAACTGACAGGGGGACAAGCCAGCTGAAAAGCTTATGTAGCATGGAATACAGACACAGACTCCAAAAAAAGATAAGTCATATTTACCATATATGACCTAAATAACGAAAATGATAAGTGAACTATACCAGAAAGTGTTAGAAAATGAACTGGGGCGAGCCAGATATCTACTGTTGTTAATGGTAGTTGGAACCTGGCAAATATTGAAGCAAGCAAAGTTAGAGATATTAGCTGAAGCCTTACCAATACCAATCCTGTTTGAGAGTCGGAGAAAAAAACTAAAAAGATTTTTAAAGCTGGAAATTCTGAATATTGAAAAAATCTGGTTTCTCTGCTTAAAAGAGATGTTAAAACAGCAGGAGAGATTCACAATAAAAGGATTAGTATATATTGCCATAGACCGAACGAGTTGGGGAGCAATTAATATCTTGATGGTGAGTCTAATTTATGACAAGAGAGCCATCCCAATCTATTGGGAGATATTGGATAAAAAAGGAAGTAGTAATCTCGAAGAACAGCAGCGAGTATTGGGGAAAATATTGAAGGTGCTATCAGGTCATAA
>NZ_JAPZQJ010000009.1:0-12156 GCF_027530405.1 Microcystis sp. LE19-41.2A
TCAGGTGGTCAATTACCTAATTTTCAGGGAAAAAATCCCTAAATTTTCCCCCCAATCACTCCAATGGTAGGCACTTTTTCAGGGAAAAAAAGTCTAAAAGCCTTATCCAACAAGGTTTTTATATTTATTCAGCAAACCCTACTTAGTTAAAAGTTTGAGAATAAAGTAATAGCCAAGCTGAAAACCGATAAGCTTTGTACGGATTTTTTTTATTGTAAACTGCTTCAAATAAAAGCTTTGTAACTTTGAACACAAGCCATCGGCAGGATTAGAGCTATCGAAAAGAGTCTGGGGTGGATGGTTCCTCTAATAGACGAATTTCAATGGGGATGTAGGCCAGTTTAGCAAAAATCTTTTGTTGATGACTGACGGGCCACCATTCGTAAAGAAAAATTTCTAAAGGTCGCCAGAGAGCCACCCAACCACTAATTAATAATCCTTCTTCTAAGAAGTGAATAAATGTATCGCTGCCAAAACGACTAATTAATTCGCTAAGACTCAAACAAACAAAAAGAAAGGAGAGACCAATTATTAAAGATATGCGTCCCTGTCGCCAAATTGTCCGTAATTTTCTTTGTTCTACCTGTTGGCGATAGTCAAAATAATTATGTAAAGCTGAGGGTAACAGATGTCGGGCGGTATTCTGTTCGTTACTGGGAAGATAAAAGACTAATTTAAGGGGGGTATTTAGGGGGAATTCATCCACAGAGTTAATAATATAATTTTCGGCGTTATCGTCTAAATCTCTATCTAAAAATGGCGAAGGATCGAGAGAATTAAAGACTTGCTGTAACTGATTAAGTTTAATTTCAATTAAGTAAGTTCCTTCCTCCTCTCGATAATAGGATTGTAATTGAGTCACCAGTCTAGACATTAGTTATTAAGGTTAAGCAAATGGGGTGAACTGATACAACTAAAATCTACTAAGTAGGTAGGCACAATTATTTGTAGGGCGTTGGGTTTCATGCTTCAACCCAACCTACGTTCATCTTATATTTAATTCCACCCACCCACTTAGAAGTTACTTCATCTTGCTCATTCAGGCTGAGGATTGTACTATCTCTGAGAATATTTTAGCTGTATCAGTCCCAGATCATTAATTTAATTTAGCGACCAAAACCAGCGTACCAAAAATAAGTGACCATGGGGATTACTGTAGCTAAAACCAGTAAAACTATCACCCAAATCGTGGCATTTTTATCGTCAGTTTCTTCTGCGGTAGTAAAGGTACTTTCGATATTAATTGTCGCTACTTCCGGCGGACCGGGATCCGGTTCTCCAGAAAGTACCGCCGTTAGACGACGACTAGCATCGAGTAAAGCTTGATTATATTTTCCCCCATCTTTGAGGGGAACTGCCATAGTTTCCGAGAGGATACTATCAGCAATACCATCGGTTAATAGGGGTTTTGCTTCCTCCCCAACCCGAATAGCAGTTTTATTGGTTAAAGTATCAAGGACGATGATAGTTTGATTGGCACGATCTTCGGAGTTAGGATACCATTCTCTCAGGATATCATCGGCTAAATTGTCAATTTTTTGACCGTAATCCAAGCGCCGGACTACCACCATTCTCACTTCCTGTCCGGTTTTTTCGGCGAGATTTTTTAGGTCTTTATTTAATTTTCCCTCGTTAGCAGCACTAATGGCCGCAACGGGATCGACCACATAAGTGGGCGCTCCGGGGCTTAAAATAGGGAGGTCATAGACTCCCATAGCAGCAGCCGGTGACAGGGAAACAGCCAAGGCTATACAGCAGGAGAGAAGGAGAGAAGCTAATAATTTGAGCATATTGATTCGGTAAAATTCCTATAGAACATAATAGGGGAAAAGTTTACTGTTTTTTGAGTCGGGAGACGGGAGACGGGGTGATGGGGAAATTCAACTAATACCCTCAAACCCTAAAACCCCAACACCCAAACCCTTTTAACTGATAACTGATAACTGATAACTGATAACTGATAACTGATAACTGATAACTGATAACTGATAACTGATAACTGATAACTGATTATGAGTGATTTTGAGGAACTAGAGTCTAAAAAACGGGAAAAAGCCCTAGAAATGCAGGCCCATCGCGATAATTTGCTCTCACGGGTGACAAGATTACTAATTTCTCAAGATCTCCACTTGGCGATCGATCATACCCTAGAACTGCTCTGTCAATTTACCCAGAGCGCTCACTGTTACATTATTCAATATTCTACCTGTCGTCAGCAGTGGAGTATGGTTTATGAATACTGTCACCCCGACTATCCGCAAGTTGTCCCGATTCGGGAACAATCACAAAATCTCTCGACGGAAACCTTTCCCTGGTTTTCGGAACAATTATTAAACGGTATTCCAGTTAAAATAAACTCTTTAGAAGATTTACCCGCTACTGCTATCCCTGAAAGAACTATTCTCGCTCATAGTTCTACTCCCTGTCTCTTAATCGTTCCCATGTGGGATAGTTGTGGGATAACGGTGGGTTATCTGGGATTGGATGCAAGTGCAGAAAAGCAATGGACAGGGGAAGATGTCACCTTTGTGCGGTTGCTGGGAGAATTAATTGCGATCGCACAAAGTAGATATGAAGCGGAAAAAGAGTTAAAAGAAGCTAAAGAAGCGGCAGTTAAGGCAAATAAAGCTAAAAGTGAGTTTCTAGCTAACATGAGCCACGAATTACGCACTCCTCTTAATGCTATCTTGGGTTTTACTCGCTTAATATCCCGGGATAGCAGCATCAGCAGTGAATATCGCCAATATTTGGAAATTGTCAATCGTAGCGGGGAACATTTATTAGAGTTAATCAACGATATTCTAGAAATGTCGAAGATAGAAGCAGGAAGAACGGTTTTTAACCCTAGTAATTTCGATTTATACGCTCTTTTAGATAATATTGCCGAAATGCTCCGTCCACAAGCGCAGACAAAAGCTTTAAGCTTAATTTTTGATCGCAGCTCCGAGCTTCCTCAGTATATTTATACTGATGAAAGCAAATTGCGACAGGTGTTAATCAATCTCTTGGGTAACGGATTGAAGTTTACCGAGTCGGGAGGGGTAACTCTCCGGGGAAAATTAGGGGAGAAAAGAGGAGATTATCAGCGATTGCTTTGGGAAATTGAAGACACAGGCGCAGGAATCGCCCCAGAGGAGATTTATAAGCTATTTCAACCCTTTAACCAAACGGAAACGGGACGAAAATCCCAACAGGGGACAGGATTGGGTTTACCTATCAGTAAAAAATTTGTTGAGTTGATGGGGGGTGCGATCGGAGTTAGTAGTATTCTGGGTCAAGGAAGTATTTTTAGTTTTGATATTCAGGTGGGTTTGGTGGGGGAAAATGAGATTAAAACCGAAACCAATAGGGCAAAAGTAATCGCTTTAGCCGAAAATCAGCCTAAATATCGCATATTAGTCGTCGATGATCGACCGGAAAGCCGTTTGCTGTTGCTGAAACTCCTGACTACCCTAGGATTATCCGTGCAAGAGGCCGCTAATGGTCAAGAAGCGATCGCAATTTGGCAAGCATGGCAACCTCATCTTATCTGGATGGACATGAGAATGCCAGTTAAAGACGGTTACGAAGCAACTAGGGAAATTCGGCGGTTAGAGGCTGATAATCGCGGAAAAACGGTGATAATTGCCCTAACTGCCAGTGCTTTTGAAGAGGATCGCGCCTTGGTTATTGCCGCAGGTTGTGATGATTTCGTGCGTAAACCTTTCCGAGAGGAAGTTATTTGGCAAAAAATGGGCGAATATTTGGGATTAAAATATATTTATGCCGATAATGAGCCAAATCAGCCCAATTATTCGCCAGTTTTCCTCGATTCCCTGCAATCCCTATTAAAATTAATCAGTCCCGACTGGATTGGACAATTGCAACAAGCGGCGCGAGAATGTGATGATGAAAAAATTATCGCCCTAACCGCAGAAATTCCCCCCGATTATGCTAACCTTGCCCAAGGTTTACAACAGTTAGCCGGAGAATTTTCCTTTGATGCGATCGAAACCATAATTAAAGATTTAAACATATCTTAAGAGAGTATTTTATCTATATCTCAAAAACGTGATATTCTAAAGGCATAAATCCCTAAATATGGCAATTTTAAAGGATGAAACTGTTAAAAATGCTCATCGGTACTTTCTTAATACTACCGATTTTTTCCGTTCATGCTCAAGTCCCCTCGCTTCCCCCAATCAAGCAAAATTCCCCCAATCTTGGTGATCTACCCAATGATCCCACCCAGCAGAAAAATTGGCTTTGTACCCAAGGAGATCAACGCATTGCCGTGGCTGCCAAAGAAGAGCAAGGTTGGAAAGAATTAATTGAAAAACAAGGTTGGCAATGTCGTGAGGGAAATACCGACATACCCGATAAAACTCTCGGCTTTTCCTGTGAACCAGAACAAACCCTCGGCCTGTTGACAGTTTACTGGTTAAATGGTAGTAATGGTCAACAACAATTAAGCCAATGGCGAGATAAATTAGCAGCACAACAGGGGATGGTTTGTACCATCAATAACGTGCAGTTATTCGATACTCAAGAAAATATACCCAACCCATCAAAACCATGATTAAATTAGCAGTTTTGCCTCAGTCTATCCTCCTGGGTATCAGTTTACTATTAAATAATTCTCTGCCCTTACTTACCCAATCTACACCCCTGAGCGTGGATAATTTAAGAAACACCGTCTATAACATTCCTAATCGGGGTTCCGTAATTGTCAGCGATGGTATTTTTCAATCCAATGAGGGACAGATTTTAGGAGTGCAAGTCAGTCGAGAAGCTTTGATGGGGGACTATAATAATGATCAAAGGAATGATGGTATTGTCGTGTTAAGAGTGATTACCAGAGATCAACAGCAATTACATTATTTAGCCCTAGTGATCGATAATAACGGTACTGCCACTAACACCGATACTGTCCTGTTAGCCGATCGAGTAATTGTCGATAATCTGAGTGCCAAAGATGGTATGATCACCGTCAACATGAGAAGATTTCTCCCTCGGGATCCTTCCTGTTGTCCGTCGGGAGTTATCACCCAACAATTTGCGATTAATCCTAGTATTAATCAATTGACTTTACTGAGTACCAACGAAAGTCAACCCACCACCCCAAATGTGCAGTTAGTACCCGCTTCTCCCCTGAGAATTAATAATAATAATCTCCCCTTTCAACCTGCTGCTGGGGCCATCCAAATCCGCTTTTAACCTTATTTTCGGTGCGTTAGCATAGCGTAACGCACCCTACTGGATTGTTTGAGAAAAAATGACCTACAAATATCCCATCCAACGCTGGTATATTGCCGCGGCTAATCCCGAAAAAATCGAGGGGTTAGCGCGAGAAATGGGACTATCATCGTTATTAGCAACTATCTTAATTAATCGCGGTATTGATACCCCCAAATTAGCTAAAACTTATATAGATCCTGAAGCGGATACCTTACCCTCTCCCCTGGGGGAATTTCCCGACTTAGAAAAAAGTGTCAATTTATTAGTAAAAGCGATCGCTAGGGGCGATAAAATTGCTATCTGTGGGGACTACGATGCCGATGGCATGACCAGTACATCTTTACTGTTAAGAGCCTTGAGACATCTCGGTGCTAGGGTAAATCATGCCATACCCAGTCGCATGAAAGAGGGATACGGAATTAATCAGCGCATTGTCGAAGAATTTGCCGAGTCGGGAGTCGGATTGATTCTCACCGTTGATAATGGTATTTCCGCTCACGAACCGATCGCCCTAGCGATAGAATTAGGATTAAAAGTTATTATCACCGATCATCACGATCTGCCGCCAATTTTACCAAATGCCTCCGCTATTCTCAACCCAAAATTATTAACCCCTAACTCTCCCTATCAGGGATTAGCGGGGGTGGGAGTCGCCTATATTTTAGCGGTGACAACTGCCCAAAAAATGGGTAAATTACAGGGATTAACCGAGTCATTATTAGCATTATTTACCCTAGGCACTATAGCAGATTTAGCCCCATTAATCGGGGTAAATCGTCGCTGGTTAAAACGGGGTTTAAGAAAATTACCCAAATCCCAATTAGTCGGGATTCAATCCCTCATGCAAATAGCGGGAATTAGCGAGGAACAAAAGCAATTACAACCGGATGATATTGGCTTTAAATTGGGACCGAGAATTAATGCCATTGGCAGAATTGGTGATCCCCAGATAGTTATTGAATTATTAACCACCGATGAGGCGGGAATTGCCTTAGAAAGAGCGATGCAGTGCGAACAAATTAATCGTACTCGTCAAGAATTGTGCGAAAAAATTGAAGAAGAAGCGATTAAATTAGTGGAAGAAACGCCGATTCTTTGGCAACAAGATCGAGTTTTAGTATTAGTCGAAAAAGATTGGCATCATGGGGTAATTGGTATTGTGGCCTCCCGTTTGGTGGAACGCTACGGAGTGCCGGTTTTTATTGGTACTTACGAGGAAGAAGATCCAGGTAAAATTCGCGGTTCTGCCAGAGGAATTGAAGAATTTCACGTTTTTGAAGCCCTGCAATTTTGCCAAGATTTACTAGGAAAATTTGGCGGTCATAAAATGGCGGGAGGTTTTAGTTTACCCACAGCTAATTTACTAGCATTCAAACAAAGATTAAGTCAATTTTCTCACAAAATTTTACAAATAGAACAATTAAAACCTTTAATTAAAATTGATACTATCCTCGACTTTAAACAAATCACCCTGCAACTTTTTCAACAAATTGATAGTTTGCAACCCTGGGGAATTGGCAATGAATTACCCGTTTTTTGGACTCCTAACGTGCGAGTAGTGGAACAGAAAACTATCGGAAAAAATCATTTAAAATTATTGCTGGCTCAAAGCGATAATACCAGAATTAAAGCCCTAGCTTGGCGTTGGGGCGAATATTGTCCTTTACCAACGCGTTTAGATATTGCCTATAAACTCAAAGAAAATACTTGGAATGGTAATACAACCATAGAAATTGAATTAGTGGGAGTGCGATTACCCCAAGAAAATGATAGTATTAAAAAAGCAATTTTTATGCACGCCGAAAAAATGTATCAATGTAGTTTTTGGGGTGATTTAAACGAGATTCGCATCAAAAATGAACAGGGCGAGATTTTAGTCGTCCAGAAAGGGCAGCGCATTGGTTTATTAGGCAAAAATCGGCAACAAGCGAGAGAAGTCAACGTGACTGAACCCCGTTTTTATACTTTAATTAAAGTTGCCATCAAAGCTTTGGCTATCTAAGTAGCTGGTTATAATTAAATTAAAAATCGATTTTAGGTTCGATCCCCCCTGCCCCCCTTAATAAGGTAGGGTTGATTCATGAATCAACCCTACCCTTGATAACGGGGGTGTCTGATAATTTTTAACGCCTACCTACTTAGCAAAACCTCCAAAAAAAGCGCCTTGACGATGAACCAAACCATAGTGATCAAAATCGGTACTTCCAGTTTGACCGATAATGAGACCGGCCAATTATCCCTATCCACGATCGCCGCTTTAGTGGAAGTCCTCACCCGGTTGCGCGCTGCCGGTCATCGGGTGGTATTAGTATCTTCCGGGGCCGTGGGGGTGGGCTGCCGTCGTCTGGGAATACAGGAAAGACCGAAAAAAATCGCCCTCAAACAAGCGATCGCCGCCGTCGGTCAAGGTCGTCTGATGCGGATCTATGATGACCTCTTTACCAGTCTTGGTCAACCGATCGCCCAAATTTTGCTGACCCGTCCCGAATTGATGGAACGCACCTGTTATGTCAACGCCTATAATACTTTTCAGGCTTTGTTTGAATTAGGGGTGATTGCCATTGTCAACGAAAATGATACGGTGGCGATCGATGAGTTAAAATTCGGCGATAATGACACTTTATCAGCCCTTGTAGCCAGTTTAATCGAGGCTGACTGGTTATTTATCCTCACCGATGTGGATCGCCTCTACAGTGCCGATCCGCGGCTATTTCCCGAAGCGGCGGCTATTGCCCGAGTTAGTCCCGCGGAATTAGCGCAACTATCGATCGATGCCGGTAGTAGTGGCAGTCAGTGGGGGACCGGGGGTATGGCGACTAAATTGGCCGCGGCCCGGATTGCCACCAGTGCCGGGGTAGAAATGGCGATTACTAGGGGAGGGCAGCCCGGCAATATCTTAAAAATTATGGCAGGAGAGGCGATTGGAACCCGTTTTGAAGCCCAAAAACGCAGTGATAACGCCCGCAAACGCTGGATCGCCTACGGACTAATGCCCATGGGTAAAATCTATCTCGATGCGGGGGCGATTCAAGCCATTTGTCAGGGGGGAAAATCTCTGCTCGCGGCCGGGATCACCAAAGTGGAGGGGGAATTTAGCGCCTCGGAATCGGTGCAATTGTGCGATCGAGAAGGCCGGGAATTGGCCCGGGGAATTGTTAATTATAGTAGTGAGGAGATCGATCGAGTGAAAGGTCAACATTCCGAGCGTATTGCCAGTTTATTAGGTTATATGGCCGCAGAAACCATTATTCATCGGGATAATCTCGTTATTTTGAGTGCCTCGTCCACCACCTCGACTAATAAAGGATAATTCCGCCACCCAGCGCCGGTCCAGCCAATGCCTTAAATGTAAAGAAATGTCTCAAAAAAACAACAAATTGTTAGACAAGCAAGAGAGTTAGACTGGGGATGTCCCCCGAAGTTCAACCCTGTGAGATTATAAATAAAGCGAAACTCAAAAATGTCTTTATTGCTGTTGGGAGAAACTTAATAATGCGAGACGCGGTAACTAGCCTGATTAGAAAATACGATGTCACCGGACGTTATCTCGATCGAGATGCGATCGATAATCTTAAACAATATTTTGCCTCGGGAACTGCCCGTCTAGCTGCCGCCGCCCTCATTAACGCTAATTCGGCGGCGCTCGTGCGTGGGGCGGCGATTCGTCTATTTGAAGAAGTTCCCGAATTGATCCGCGCCGGGGGTAATGCCTACACCACCCGTCGTTATTCTGCCTGTCTGCGGGATATGGATTACTATCTCCGCTATGCCAGTTATGCGCTGGTGGCTGCCGATACTAATGTTCTAGATGAACGGGTACTGCAAGGACTGCGGGAAACCTATAATTCCCTCGGGGTTCCCATCGGTCCGACGGTGCGCGGTATCCAAATCATGAGCGAAATGATTCAAACCATGGCTACTGAGGCGGGTATTACCGACACCTCTTTGATTGCTGAACCCTTTGATCATCTCACTCGCGAATTAAGCGAAGTGTCTATCTAATATTGAACGAACCTGCGTCAGTCCCCACTCTCAGCCTAGGGGAGTGGGGAAGATGCGGCAAGGGGAACCATGAAGTGGTTCTCCTAGTGCGGAAGTCTGAGGCAACCGCCATCGACGAAGAAGCGTCAGAAACTTCCCACTCAGCCAAGGGGTGGGGAACAGTTCATTAAAACATTGTCCAGCTTTCTTTGACCCATGACTCTCCCCTCGGATTTTCCCCTAGAACCACCGGCTACCAATAAAGATCCCCATCGTGATTATCGCGGACTCGATCGCGATAAACTCACCCCCATGTACCAGCATTATGTGGAGGTAAAAGAAACCTATCCCAATGCTCTTTTACTCTATCGTGTGGGCGATTTTTTCGAGTGTTTCTTTCAGGATGCGGTGATTATCTCCAGAGAATTAGAATTAGTTCTCACCAGCAAGGAAGGGGGTAAAGGGATTGGGAGAGTCGCCATGACCGGGGTTCCCCACCACGCCCTAGAGCGCTATAGTCGTTTATTGGTGGAAAAAGGCTATGCGGTGGCGATTTGTGACCAAGTAGAGGATTCAACGGAAGCAGCCGCCGAAAAACGGCTAGTAGAACGCGCTATCACCAAACTGCTCACCCCCGGAACCCTCACCGATGAGGGAATGTTAAACGCAAAAAAGAATAATTTTCTGGCCGCTGTGGTGATCACCGGAGAAAATTGGGGATTAGCATATTCAGATATCTCCACCGGAGAATTCTACACCACCCAAGCCAGCGATTTAACGGCTTTAAGCCTAGAATTAAGCCGTTTACAGCCCTCGGAAATCCTTTTTCCCATCAATGCCCCCGATTTAAACCGTATTTTGCGCCCCGGGGAAAAATCCGACCATCTCCCCCCCTGTTTACCCGATAGTTTTTGTTATTCTCTCCGTCCCCAAACTATCTTTACTCTCACAGAAGCGAAAAATCGTCTCCTAATCACCTATAAAATGCGTTCCCTAGAGGGGATGGGCTGCGAACATTTACCCCTCGCTATTCGCGCAGCCGGGGGCTTATTAGAATACATTGAAGATACCCAAAAAGCCAATCAAGTCCCCCTACAACCTTTAAAAACCTACTCTATCTCCGAATTTTTGATTTTAGATGGGCAAACCCGTCGCAACCTTGAAATTACCCAAACGGTGCGCGATGGTAGCTTCTATGGTTCTCTATTATGGGCGATTGATCGCACTTGTACAGCCATGGGTAGTCGGGCCTTACGTCGTTGGTTACTGCAACCCCTCTTAGATTCTCGCGGTATTCGCGCCCGTCAAGATACTATCCAAGAGTTAAAGGATAATCCCGCCCTGCGCCAAGATATTCGGCAAAAATTAAGGGAAATCTACGATATAGAACGTTTAAGCGGTCGTGTTGGCGCAGGAACGGCTAACGCCCGCGATTTACTTTCCCTAGCGGCATCTTTAGTCAAATTAGCCGATTTAGCGGCTTTGGTCGCTTCGGGAAATTCGCCCTATTTGAAAGCTTTACAGCAAATTCCCGCCGATTTAGAAAAATTAGGCCAGCAGGTGATAGCGCATCTGGTGGAATCTCCTCCGCTGCATCTGAAGGAAGGGGGGGTGATTCGTGAGGGAATTGATGCCCAATTGGATGCCCTGCGGCGCGACTATCAGGAAGTAATCGATTGGTTTAAGAATCTAGAGACGACAGAAAAAGAAAGAACGGGTATTAGCAACCTTAAGGTTAATTATAACAAAACTTTCGGTTATTATATCAGTTTACCCCGCAGTAAAGCTGATTTCGCCCCAAAAGATTATGTGCGTAAGCAAACTTTAGTCAATGAGGAACGTTATATCACCACCGAGTTAAAGGAGAAAGAAAATATAATTCTGACGGCAGTAGATGAATTAAATAAGTTAGAATACGAGATTTTTAGCGATTTACGCCGTCAAGTGGCCGAATTTTCCCCAGAAATCCGGGAAGTGGCCACAAAAGTCGCCGCTTTGGATGTGTTGGCAGCATTGGCAGAAATCGCCGTTTATCAGGGATATTGTCGCCCAGAAATCGCCGATGGTCGTCTTATCGATATTAAAGATGGTCGTCATCCCGTGGTGGAACAATCCCTTGGGGCCGGCTTTTTTGTGCCGAATTCGATTAATTTGGGCAATCAGGAGGGTTTGGAATACCCCGACTTGATTATTCTCACCGGTCCCAATGCTAGTGGCAAAAGTTGTTATCTGCGACAGGTGGGATTAATTCAATTGTTGGCCCAAACCGGCAGTTTTGTCCCAGCAAAGTCGGCCAAAATCTCCATCTGCGATCGCATTTTCACCCGGGTGGGGGCTGTGGATGACCTCGCTACTGGCCAATCCACCTTTATGGTGGAAATGAACGAAACTGCCAATATTCTCAATCACGCCACAGACAGATCATTAGTATTATTAGACGAAATTGGCCGGGGGACAGCCACCTTTGACGGGTTATCCATAGCTTGGTCTGTGGCCGAGTATTTAGCCACGGTACTGCAATCGCGGACGATTTTCGCCACTCACTACCACGAACTAAACGAATTAGCTTCAATTTTAGAGAATGTAGCCAATTATCAGGTAACGGTCAAGGAATTACCCCATGAGATAGTATTTTTGCACCAAGTACGACCGGGAGGTGCGGATAAATCCTATGGTATCGAAGCGGGAAGATTAGCCGGTTTACCAACTTCTGTGATCGATCGTGCCATGCAGGTGATGGGTCAAATCGAAAAACATAGTAAAATTGCGATCGGTTTGCGTCAAGGAATTAAGAAAATTAAACCGGTTAAGTCGGATAATCCCCCATCTCTGCAGCAGTTAGATATTTTTGATGACAGTAAGTAGTAGTGGAAAACTCAACTTTGTGTCCTTTGTGGTTAACGAAAAGGCTGCATCTCGATTTTGCAGAAACACCGATAATCAGCAATTATCAGTGAC
>NZ_JAPZQJ010000380.1:0-6165 GCF_027530405.1 Microcystis sp. LE19-41.2A
CTCGAAAGTCTAGAAAATCTCGATAATTGGGTAAGTCCTCGCTTGGGCATTCGTTTTCAATTAGCCCAACCAGAGTTAGTTTTGTATTATCCCGATGGTCAACCTTTCACCAGTTACAACGAAGAACGACAACGGGCCGAAACGGAACGACAACGGGCCGAAACGGAAAGTCAACGGGCCGAAACGGAACGGCAACGGGCCGAAACGGAAAGTCAACGGGCGGAAGCGGAACGGCAACGGGCCGAACGATTGGCGGCAAAACTGCGGGAGTTAAATATTAATCCCGAAGAAACTTAAAAAAATTATCGCTCGGCTCAATCGATCGAGATAGTCTCGCTACAATGAAAGTAGATAAATATCAAGTCCTCTAGCTAGAGTCGCAACAGTAAGCCCAGAAAAAATGCGCTAGGGCAGGGTTGACTAAATCGACGAAGCAATCGCTAAATAGGGGTAATTTCCGTCCACTTCTCCCCAATCCTGAACGGGAGAGGCAGAACCGAAGAATTTCTATAAAATTTCGGTAAGGGTGGAAAGATCAAGTAAGTTAGCGTTAGGGCTTAATCTTCGCCACGGAAAGTAGAACTATGACAGTTTGTGAATATCGGCCAGGTTTAGAAGGAATTCCCGCCGCCCAATCGAGTATCAGCTTTGTGGATGGGCAAAAGGGAATCTTAGAGTATCGGGGCATTCGGATTGAGGAACTCGCCGAAAAAAGTACCTTCCTCGAAACCGCCTATCTCCTTATCTGGGGTGTTCTGCCCACGGGGGCGGAACTGGACGAATTTGCCGATGAAATCCGTTATCATCGACGCATCAAGTACCGTATCGAAGACATGATGAAATGCTTCCCCGAAAAAGGCCATCCCATGGATGCGCTACAAACTTCGGCGGCGGCTTTAGGGTTATACTATGCCCGTCGGGCTTTGGATAATCCCGAATATATCCGTCAGGCAGTAGTCCGGCTATTAGCGAAAATCCCCACCATGGTGGCGGCGTTTCAATTAATTCGCAAAGGTAATCATCCCATTCAGCCCAACGATAGTCTTGATTATGCGGCCAATTTCCTCTATATGTTGACGGAAAGACGACCAACGGATTTAGCGGCGAAAGTTTTCGATGTCTGTTTGACCCTCCACGCCGAACATACCATGAATGCCTCGACTTTTTCGGCCATGGTGACGGCTTCCACTTTAACCGACCCCTACGGTGTCATCGCTTCAGCAGTGGGAACTCTCGCCGGCCCCCTCCACGGTGGGGCAAACGAGGAAGTATTGTTAATGTTAGAGGAAATCGGTTCGGTGGCTAATGTTCGTCCCTATGTGGAAAAATGTATCGCCAATAAACAAAAAGTTATGGGTTTTGGACACCGGGTATATAAAGTTAAGGATCCCCGGGCGACGATTTTACAAAATCTTGCCGAACAATTATTCGCGGAATTAGGTTCCGATGAATACTACGATATCGCCCTAGAATTAGAACAGGCAATGGTGGATATCTACGGCGAAAAAGGTATCTATCCTAATGTGGATTTCTATTCGGGATTGGTCTATCGGAAATTAGGCATCCCCAATGACTTATTTACCCCGATTTTTGCCATCTCCCGGGTGGCCGGTTGGTTGGCCCACTGGAAAGAACAATTAAATACTAACCGCATTTTCCGTCCTACCCAAATCTACACAGGAGAACACGAAGTCCCCTATACACCGATCGAACAACGTTCTTAGATTTTATCTCCCATTCTTGATGGAAACACGGTTTCTCGCCTTTGTCAATCTTTCCTAGGCGAGATTTTTTGTCTCATTTCCTGTTATATTGATGGGGCAAGGAAACAGTCCAGCGGCTTTCAGCTTGGTCAGTTTCGGTGTATATAGGGTCTGCTGAAAAAGTTTTTCGGTGGGGGCAGGGTTTGGGGTGTGGGGTGTGGGGTGTGGGGTTTTACCGGTTTTGAGGTGGCCAATTACCTAATTTTTAGGGAAAAAGTCCAGGGATTTTCCCCCTGATCACTCCCATACCTGGTACTTTTTGATTGACAAAAAGTCTAAAAGTCTTACCCAACAAGGTTTTTAGATTTATTCAGCAAACCCTATATAGCCAGGCAAGGTCTTTACTTCTAGATAGTCGGACAGAAAAATATTAAAGATTATGGTGAAATTTTGGCAGGGATTAACGGTATTTTTAATTTCTTGTTTATTGCTGATTTCCCTAACTGCTTGTGGTAATCAAGTTAGACGCAATCAAGTGGTCATATCGGTATTAAGTGACCCAAAAACCTTTAATGCTGTTTTATCGGCCGAATCCCCGAATATTTTTGGTTTAACCTACGAAGGACTATTAACAGAAAATCCCATTACTGGCAAAAAAGAACCGGTCTTAGCAGAATCTTGGACAATTTCCGATGATAATTTGAGCATTATTTTTACTATGAGAGAGGGTTTAAAATGGTCGGATGGTCAACCCTTAACCGTTGATGACGTGGTTTTTACCTATAAAGAATTATATCTAAATCCTGATATTCCTAACAACTACCGCGATAGTTTAAGAATAGGATTAAAAAAAGAATTTCCAGTTATCACTAAACTAGATAATCGCAGAATCGAATTTAAACTCCCCGAACCTTTTGCTCCTTTTTTAGATGCTGTCAGTTCACCGATTTTACCTAAACACGCTTTAGAAAAAACTATTCAGAAAAAAAGCCCCGATGGTAGGGTAGAATTTCTCTCCACTTGGGGGTTAGATACTCCTCCCGATAAAATTGTTTTTAATGGTGCTTATAAACTAAAAGAATATATAACGGGACAAAGGATTATTTTTGAGAATAACCCTTACTATTGGAAAAAAGATGCCCAGGGACAACAATTACCTCATATAACTTCGGTAATTTGGGCAATTGTTGAATCTCAGGATACAACTTTACTGCAATTTCGTTCGGGAAGTTTAGATTCTATTGGGGTAACTCCCGAATTTTTCTCCCTCTTAAAAACTGAAGAAGAAAGAGGAAATTTCACTATTTTTAATGGTGGACCTGCCTACGGAACCCAATTTATCGGTTTTAATCTCAATCAAGGAAAACGCGACGGAAAACCCCTAGTAGATCCGATTAAATCCCGTTGGTTTAATAACTTAAATTTCCGTCAAGCTATTGCCTACGGCATTAATCGTCAAAGAATGATTGATGATATCTATCGAGGATTGGGACAAGAACAAAATTCTTTTCTTTCTATCCAATCTCCTTTTTACGATCAAACCCTGAAAGGTTACGATTATAATCCCGAAAAAGCCAAAGAATTATTATTAGAGGCCGGATTTAAGTATAATAGTGATAATCTCCTAGTCGATGCCGATAATAATCCCGTTAGATTTAACCTGATTACTAATGCGGGTAACAAAATCCGGGAAGCAATAGGCGCACAAATTAAAAATGATTTAGCCGCAATAGGAATTCAAGTGGATTTTCAAGCGATCGCTTTTAGCAATTTAGTTGATAAACTGAGTAATAGTCTAGATTGGGAAGCACATATTTTAGGTTTTACCGGCGATAATGAACCCCACGCCCCTAATATTTGGTATGTAGATGGAAATCTCCACGCTTTTAACCAACAACCTCAACCCGGCAGCCCGCCGATTCAAGGCTGGCAAGCGGCGGATTGGGAGAAAAAAATCGCCGATTTATACGTCAAAGGTTCCCAAGAATTAGACTTTGAGAAGCGCAAAGTTATCTATAATGAAATTCAACAACTTCAACAGGAATACGTCCCGTTTATTTATCTAGTTAATCCCCTCGCTTTGGGGGCTGTGCGTAACTGCTTTGAAGGAATACAATTCTCCGCCTTGGGTGGAGCATTCTGGAATCTGGAAGAATTAAAGAAAACCTGTGGAGGTGTTTAATGACTCATTTTGGCATTCTTTGTCCCACCGCTTCTGGACATATCAATCCTCTCCTACCTTTAGGAAAAGAATTACAAAAACGCGGTCATAAAGTTACCTGTTTTTTAACTCTTGATGGTGAAGAAATGGTGCAAGCAGCCGGCTTAGATTTTCAGGCAATTGCACCCGACCAATATCCGAAAGGCACATCAGCCAAAAATTTAGCCGAAATTGGTCAATTACAGGGAAAAGCCGCCGTCCGTCGCACGGTACAATCAGTTACTAATTCTACCGCTGCCCTCTTTGAAACTATCCCTCAAGAGATGCGTCGCTTGGGAATTGATGCCCTAATTGTCGATCAAGTCTCCCCCTCAGGAGGTACAATCGCAGAAAAATTAGCTATTCCCTTTGTCAGTTTTGCTGGGGCATTGGTTTTAAATCGTGATCCGCTTATTCCGCCCTTTATGACCACTTGGGACTATAATCCCTCATTTATCGGGGTTATTCGCAATAAAATTGGCTATAAACTCCTTGACTCTCTGACTCGTCCTCTGAATGAGTTAATCAACCAGCAGCGTCAAGAATGGGGGTTAATTCCCTATCAAAACATCAATCAACGCTATTCCCCCCTTGCTCAAATTAGCCAACAACCCGCCGAATTCGAGTTTCCTCGGTCAAATTTACCCGCTCACTTTCACTTTACCGGCCCCTTTCACGATTCCTCCACCAGAAAAACGATTCCTTTTCCCTACGAAAAATTAACCGGACAACCCTTGATTTATGCTTCCCTCGGTACAATTCAAAATCGCCTACAATCGGCCTTTAATGCGATCGCCGAAGCCTGTGCCGATTTGCCGGTACAATTAGTTTTATCCTTGGGCAACACCGACTCTAACATTCAAATAACAACCAAAAACGCCCTAGTTGTTCCCTACGCTCCCCAATTAGAGCTTTTAACCAGAGCCTCTCTTACTATCACCCACGCAGGCTTAAATACTACCCTAGAATCCCTAGCGCAAGCTGTACCGATGGTGGCCATTCCCATCGCTAACGACCAACCGGGGGTATCTGCTCGGATAAAATGGTCGGGGACAGGGGAAGTGATTCCGATTTCCCGTCTAGAAGTTCCCCGTTTACGAAAGGCGATTGAAAAGGTCTTATCCGTCCCCAGTTACCGAGAAAATGCCCTGAGAATGCAAAAAGCACTACAGAAGACTGGAGGAGTGAAAATGGCCGCCGATATCGTCGAAAAGGCCATTTCTACCGGCCAACCCGTCCTATCGGTATAATGGCTAGGGTCTGCTGAAAAAGTTTTTACTAGGGGCAAGGTGTGACCAACTGTCTGCATCATAACCGATAGTGTCTGCCGCCGTTCCCTGTACACGCACTTGTTAGGCATCGGATTGGCTAGAGTGTATAAACTGGTGAAAGTCTGGTGATTTAATGAATGATTGAAGGTCTTTTACTAACTCTATACATGAGGTTAGCATCCACCCAAGCTCTTCAAGATGAGCTAATAATCGAGGGTTTTGTTCATCTAAAAGACTGATTAACTTGTAATAGTCTTCTATAGAGCTAGTACCGAGTGGCGCTAAATCTTGATGAATCAGCTTGTTTCGTTCCGCCACAATGTCTAAGAGAGCCTGTTTCTGAGCATTTAAGCAATCTGAGTCACTATAGGAAACCTTAAATAGTTGAGGTTTAGACTGACTATCATCCACCAGCACAGTGTCATGTAATTTCCAAACTAGGCGACCTAATGTGTGCTTACGAAATCTCTCATAATTGTCAACCAACTGGTTACAAGTTGATGTTGATAATCCCTCGCTCTGAGTCACTGAAAGTAGATACTTTAAAGTACCTTCAATCTTTGAAAAATTAACTATATTTCTACCCAGCTTTCTTAGTGCTTCAGTGCGAACTACTTCAATATCTATCGGTTCATCCATGATTAATGGTAAATCGAGATCTCTGACGTTGTTGGTTGCAATATCCTCTTCCGCCTGAGCGCTGAGGCGATCTAATTTTCCCGATGCTAGGTCCGCTTCAATTTGTCTATCCCACATCTCATCAAGATAGTCTTGAAGCCAGTTTGCCAGAGAGCGGACTTCACTTTCTGGCAGTTGCTTAATAGCCGACTCAACTTCTAAGCGATTAGTCATATAAGTAGTCATGCAAAATTAATTACCCAAATAAAAAATTAAGAAGTATAATACATAAAAAAACGAAGCAGCAGGAAAATACAATGAGATTGATTAGAGACCTAAACCCCGAGAGCCAGAAAATGCTAGAGAGAATTTA
>NZ_JAPZQJ010000468.1:0-4317 GCF_027530405.1 Microcystis sp. LE19-41.2A
GTCAGTCTGTAGAGCGACCATAAGACCAGAACAGAGTAAATCTGTTAAGGCAGGTGCGGAACCCCGCAAGGGAAAGAAGCAGAAACCTAAATCGTGAGGTTTGGGAATCGCCGTCCGTTTTACGGCGGCGAGGATGTCAAAAAGTCAATGGATTGAGTTACATATTCCTAATTATTATAGGGTCAAGCTATCAGCCTCAGACTTCGGTGTGACAAAACAGAAATGGGGTGCATCTCACATTTGCAGAAATACCGACAATCAGCAATTATCAGTGACTTAAATGATGACAAATGTATCAGCAGCTGTCTGTAAGCATCCCACCGAAAAACTAATGCGCTCCAGCTTTTGGTGGGTTCTACCCCCCAAAAGCTGGGATTGAGTGATAAAATCGCAAGTAATGCCCAATTTTAAAAGAGAGTTTCCCCTGAAAAATCCCAACTTAGTAGATTGACAAAAATGAGATGCACCCACAGAAATAGTAAAACATCAGGATTAAATTGTGGCGGTCAGGAAAAGATCAACTATACTGTTAGACTTAAACAGGTCATAACCCAATGACCATCTAGCTATAATCATGTCACCGCCACAAAGATCATTTTATGCTTTCTGAGCCGGAACCGAGCGACACCCTCACCACTGCCACAGTCAATATGGGCGATCAAAGTACCGATATCAAGCCAATTTTAGCCTTAAAAGAGTTGGTCGCTAGTTTATATCGCGAACAAAACAAAGTTCAAAATCTCTTAAGTTCCCTCGGTTTTGCCCTGCGGAGTTTCAATAATTTAAACCAATTCCTCGATCTTACCCCCTTGATGGCCGCACGAGTGGCAGACGCGGAGGGAGGGGCATTGATTTTGAGCAAAAATAACGGTCAAGTGGCGCTTGATCAACTCCATTGCCAAGATAATCAAATTAATGGGGAACTACGCCGACAATTAGAGGCAATTATCCGACAATTAAACCAAGAAGCGGCACTTGAGAATAAAAATAGTCGATCGCTTCTCGATAGTCTCGACCATAAAATCCGGCAAACTCTCGGACAGGGTACGCAGGTTTATAGTACACCTGTTTTGGTAAAAAATAGTGAGCGGGGGCGTTTATACGTTTTCAGTCGCGATCCCGATTATGGTTGGACACCCACCCGTCGTAAACTGTTGCAGCTAGTGGCCGATCAAACGGCGGTGGCTATAGCTAATAATGAATTAACGATCGAATTACGTTCTAAGGAACGTCAGGATCGAGAGTTAGAAATCGCTGCGG
Organism: Microcystis sp. LE19-41.2A; assembly: GCF_027530405.1. Taxonomy (NCBI): domain Bacteria; kingdom Bacillati; phylum Cyanobacteriota; class Cyanophyceae; order Chroococcales; family Microcystaceae; genus Microcystis; species Microcystis sp. LE19-41.2A. The sequence continues at coordinate 1,261 of NZ_JAPZQJ010000468.1, forward strand.
AAATCCAAAATCGTCTTTTACCCCGGCAATGTCCGAAAATTCAGGGGGTAGAATTAGCAGCCCACTGCAAAACGGCTAATCGCGTTGGTGGCGATTATTATGATTTTATCCCCTGCAACTACGATCAATTTAAACCGGCAAGGGAGGCGGAAAGGGAAGCCAGTGCCGCTCCTTGGAGTATAGTCATCGGTGATGTCATGGGAAAAGGTGTCCCAGCAGGATTATTGATGACCATGACCCGGGGAATGTTGCGAGCGGAAGTGTTAAATCGTCACTCCCCGGCCCAGATTTTGCGTCATCTCAATCGGGTTATGTATGCCGATCTCGATAATTCTCATCGTTTCGTGACATTATTTTATTCCGAGTATGATCCCCTGACGCGCCGTCTTGGCTACAGTAATGCTGCCCATTATCCCACCCTCTGGTGGCGAGCTAAACGGGGAGAGTTAGAGTCTCTCGACACGGAAGGGACATTAGTTGGTTTAGAGGCCGATTCTATCTATGACGATGCCCAAGTGCAATTAGAAGCGGGAGATACGCTGATCTATTACACCGATGGCTTTACCGATGCAGTTAACTCGAAAGGGGAAAGATTTGATCAGAAAAATTGGCTATCGGCAGTTAAAGAAGCCTGTCAAAAGTACACCGATCCCGAACAGATTCTAGAATATTTATTTGGGAAAGTTGCCGCTTTTACTGGGTTGGGAAATGACAGTAGCGACGATATGACTTTAGTAGTTATGCGAGTGAAATCGGAGGAATAAATTATCATTACATAGCTCATAAATTAGCCTAATTCTGCTCTTGCCAAGGAGCAAATAAAGGCAATAAAGCTAACCCAGGTAAAGCAGCAATTACCGTGATTAAAAAGAACCACTGCCAACCGATCGCCTCAGCTAAAACTCCGGCGGGAGCCACCAAAATATCGCGACTAAAGGCCATTAAACTCGATAAAAGGGCGAACTGAGTAGCGGTAAAACGAGCATTACAAAGACTCATTAAAAAAGCCACAAAAGCGGCAGTTACTAAGCCACCGCAGAAGTTTTCAATATTAATAGCCAAGACCATAAAAGGATAATTTTGCCCTAAATTTGCTAAAATAAAATAGGCTAAATTACTAACAGCTTGCAACAGACCAAATATCCAGAGCGATCGATTAATTCCCCAACGACTTAACAGGGAACCACCTAATAAAACTCCCACCATAGTTGCTATCATGCCCATGCCCCCTTGGATCGCTCCGATATCGGTTTGACTGAAACCAGTTTTTAAGAGAAAAGGAGTCACCATATTATTAACTAAAGCATCCCCTAAACGATAGAGAACAATAAAGGCGAGAATGCCCATTCCTTGACCTAATCGATAGCGTTGAAAAAACTCTTGGAAAGGCAACCAAACTGCCTCTAAAAGAGTTTGAGGAGTATCATCTCTAGGGGGAGTAGCTGGGGCGAAAAAAGACCAAATAATCGTTAAAGCCATCAATCCAGCTAGGAAAAGATAGACGAGAGGCCAGGGAAAGTGATCGGCTAAAATTAAAGCGATCGAACCAGTTAAAATTAAAGCCAAACGATAACCTAAAACCCCGATCGCTACCCCAGCCCCCATCTCCCATTTTTCTAAAATATCTGTGCGATAGGCATCGTAGGCAATATCTTGGCTGGCACTAAAAAAAGCAATCAGTAAAGCATTAATTGCCAATAATTCTAAAGATCGTTGCGGTTGTTGAAAAGCCATGGCTGCAATCGCTAAAGTTAAACAAATTTGAGCGATTAAAATCCAACCGCGACGACGACCAAGCAGCGGGGGAACATAGCGATCGAGTAAGGGAGACCAAAGAAATTTGAGAGAGTAGGGGAGAGCGACTAAACTAAATAAACCGATCGATTTCAGATCAACTCCTTCGGTGGTCATCCAAGCTTGCAGGGTGCGACTGGTGAGCAACAAGGGCAATCCAGAAGCGAAACCTAAGAATAACAAAGCCGCCATTTTTTGACTGCGGAACACTTGCAAATAAGCGGAAATTTCTTTGATCATGGAGGGGATAGGAGGATAGATTAGATTAAAGAATATAGTTAATTGACCCAAAAAGAAAGAAATTAGTTCTGACCGGCATCGTCCCATCTTAACCATGGCCCGGCGATCAAAAAAAATTCCCGAAAAATAGCGGTCTTTCCCCCAACTGGGGCTATAGGCAGTAGAATGGATGAGATTTTGATTCAGTAGTCTTGAAAAATTGCGGTATTCTCCTTAAGATAGATGCTTGATTCTCCCAACTAGCTCCTACCCCTATTTACCTTTCCCAGATAAGGACTGCCATCCCCACCTTCCCTGCCGACTCCTGTGATTAAAGTGGACTCCTGTTTTATCTCATACCTATTGTCTAATCCCTCCGACTCGGAAGCGACCGGTGACAATGCCACCATTGCCGTCGAGGTGCGTTTGGCCCAAAGCCAAGATCTCAAAAGCTTGGCGGAAATTCTCACCGATAGTTTTTTCCCCACGGCCAATTATTGGTCTTTTCTGCGTCCTATCTTTAAATTAGGCATTTACGAGGACTTACGGGGACGATTGCGCGCCGATACCCCTTACTATCACTGTCTGGTAGTCAGTCACACCAGCGTCACCGTCACGGGTCCTCAGGAAATTATTGTTGCTACGGCGGAAATCGGCTTAAAATCCAGTTCTTTTTTAGCTGTTCCCATTCCTTATATCTCTAATTTAGCCGTTAGTCCCGATCGCCGGCGTGCCGGTCTGGCCCGGAGATTGCTGCTCAAGTGTGATCAGATCGCTAGAGAATGGGGTTTTGAGGAACTTTCCCTCCATGTTCTCGATAATAATCTAGCGGCCCAGTCACTGTACTTAAGTAGCGGTTATCGTCTGCAAAAAACCGACGGTTGGTTGATCAATTGGTTATTTAATCGACCACAAAAGTTATTTCTGCACAAAAAAATCAGCCAATGAGGAGATAGGAGACAGGATTCAGGAGTCAGGATTCAGGAGTCAGGAGCCGGTCGTCAGGAGATTATTTTTATTTATTCTCCCTTCTCCCCACACCCC
>NZ_JAPZQJ010000395.1:0-22535 GCF_027530405.1 Microcystis sp. LE19-41.2A
AATGGCTTTTAAATGTTGATCTAGTTGTTCTTTTTGGTCTGTATTCATGATTCTACCGTTTAATTGTTTCTCTTTATTTTGCCTTAGCTAACGTTTTTAGTCTCTAAGCATTTATACTTATGGCAAAATTGGGATGCTCCCAATTCCACCCGTGTTATTCTTGCTCCGGTGCAAGGAAATTTATCGTCTCCTCGCCTACCAAGAAATCCACTTTCATAAGTTTGTGAAACATCAACTGCTAATCGTTCAGCTATAATAAACCTCCTTTTTTGCTGTAACTTTTCCGTATATCACGCCCAAAAGCGTGTTAGCCAGATTAGCCTACTGCTAGTGGAGCGGTAGGAGCCACATTAGGGAACGCACCCTACGGCTAACTGTGAGTATGAGGCACACGGGATGTGAAGCCGCCTAACGGCTTAATTGAGCAGCAAGAGATTCCGTTCAACTAAGCGTAAACTACTCTAATATTGTCCGCTCCAATGATGTGTTATGCCCCGATCGCTTATCAATTATTTATCTTTGCGATCGCCGACAATCTCTCGGAACTCATCAACGAAACCGATAACTTTTGCTTGCTTAAACTTGTCTAAAAATAGATAACTTTAACGGGCGTATCGTTTCAGCATAAAGTTCGAGTTCAGGGGCGCTGCGCAGCTTTATCGCGCAGCGGCCCCTGGAACGAAGTGTTATGTTTCAAGTTTATCGAAGGCACTGATTAACCAATCGATCTTCTGATCTTTTCTATATGGACTGGGATAGCGGTACCAAGGGTAGTCCAACTGTAGCCCCTGCACCCCAGGGATTTCGGATAAGAATGCAATAGCAGCATTTCGAAGTACTTCAGTAGAACCCCATGCTGCAACTATGCGAGAACTTCCCGCACAATCACGTTGAAGCCCGCCGAGCCGCTTGGGATGGATAATGCTATGGGGACTGGAGGGGTCACGCTTCTGAGCATCCTCAAAATCCACTGAAAAGCTGCCGCTGTTTCCGTTTCTGAGATCTGATAGGTTGAGAACCCTGACGTGCTTCCACCTCTTTAGCAACATCAGGCGCATCAGTTGGTACTGCGCGTTATCTGGCCTGGCTGGAATCAGTTCCCTCGACCATCCGCCATCAAGTACATCGCTCACTGAGTAGCATTTTGGAATGTAACTTATATCGAGTGGCCTAGAAGAACCCGGATTCATCATTATCACTACCGCGTCCGGCACCCCTGTGGCTTCAGAATCTCCGGCATTGGCGATAATTTCCAAAACGCTTCGGCACGGAAACACTTTTCCGGCGATTTCTACGTCATAGAAATGCCCTCGCACCGAGAAGGAGCGCTTCAATTCATCTGCGTAAACAAATTCCACTTAGGCTAGCGCTCCGAATGAAACATAACGGCTTAATTGAGCAGCAAGAGATTCCGTTCAACTAAGCGTAAACTACTCTAATATTGTCCGCTCCAATGATGTGTTATGCGCCGATCGCTTATCAATTATTTATCTTTGCGATCGATATGATGTAGCCTGTGTTAGCGTTAGCGTAACGCACGGATTTTGAACATTAGATAAGGTGCGTTACATTTCATTAACGCACCCTACAAGATCGGCGATCGCACTAAATCCGTTGAGTAACGCACAGAAAACGGGTTTCTCCGAGAAACCCGTTTTCTACTCATGCAAAAGCAATTTTGTAGGGTGCGTTAGGCGGTGATAACCTTGGAATGAAAAACCAAAATTAGTAATCCGCCGTAACGCACCAGTTAAGTATTATCAAAGTTCTCATCAACCAGAAGCTTAATCATGCTTGCCGCGCTGCTTTACGCGCAAGAAAGCGATCTCGCAATCCCTGGGGGTCAAATCTCCCTTGATTGATTACCGGAATCTCCTGTGCTTGCTGTTGTCGCTGTTGCAAGTAGGATTCTACTTCCGATTGGTGCTTGAGGTAAAAAGCGATCGTGGCGTAAACGTCAGCTAGGTTTAGTGATGGGTAACGATTAACGATTTCCTCTGCTGTCGCACCCTGATGAAATAAGGTCATAAGCATTTTCGTCGCCGTGCCTAAGATTTTATTGTCTAGTACAAGCCCGCCATTATAGCACGATCGATTTAACTTGACTAGGAATGGATAAAGGCAAATAATCAATTAATCGATCGAGATCAAGACTCAATGTCTGATAACTTGTTATTGGTGGGGTAGGAAATCACCTAAGTCACCCTGTTGAATTATTGATTGTCATTAAAAATGTTTAAGCGATCGCTTTTCTTGCCCCTGTTAATTTTATCCCTTAGTTGTACGCTGCTTTTTAGTGCTTGTCGTCAACAAACAGCTAATAATCCCCCAGCAACGACCAATAATAATTCAGAAACTTTAAAACTTTTGTATTGGCAAGCACCGACGATTTTAAATCCCCATCTCTCCACAGGATTTAAAGACTCAGAAGCGAGTCGCATTACCTTAGAACCTTTGGCTAGTTTTAATGAAAAAGGGGAATTAGTTCCTTTTTTAGCGGCAGAAATTCCTACTATTGAAAATGGGGGAGTTGCCCGGGATGGTAAATCGGTGACATGGAAGCTAAAAAAAGATATTAAATGGTCAGATGGTACTCCTTTTACTGCCAAAGATGTCATCGCTACCTATAATTTTATTACCAATCCGAAAACTGGTTCTACTAGCGCCGGCAATTATGAAATAGTTAAAACTGTGGAAGCGATCGATCCCCATACAGTTAAAATAACTTTTAAGCAAGTTAATCCCGCTTGGTCATTAGTTTTTGTGGGGACAGAAGGGATGATTTTACCATCACATCTCTATGAAAAGTATAGCAATGAAACGGCACGCCAGGCCCCTGCTAATTTATTACCGGTGGGAACTGGCCCCTATAAAGTGGTAGAATTTAAACCGGGAGATACGGCGGTTTATGAACAAAATTCTTTCTTTCGAGAAGCGGATAAATTAGGTTTTCAAAGAATAGAATTAAAAGGAGGAGGTGATGCAACTTCGGCAGCACGAGCGGTTTTACAGACACAGGAGGCGGATTATGCCTATAATTTGCAAGTGGAGGCTAAGGTTTTAAGTGATTTAGAAAAAGCGGGTCGGGGTCAGTTAATATCTAGTTTCGGTTCTTTGATTGAACGAGTTTTATTTAATTTGAGCGATCCTAATCAAGTTACTCCCGAAGGTGAGAGGTCTAGTATTAAGTTTCCCCATCCTTTTTTAAGTGATGTTAAAGTAAGAGAGGCTTTATCTTTAGCCGTTGATAGAGATACTATTGCCACGCAGCTTTATGGTATTACTGGGAAAACAACTCCTAATTTTATCGTGATGCCATCGGAATATAATTCGCCCAATACTAGCTATGAATTTAATCTAGAAAAGGCTAAGAAATTACTAGATGATGCGGGATGGAAAGATAGTAATGGTGATGGCACTAGGGATAAAAATGGGGTAGAAATGAAATTAGTTTTTCAAACTACTGTTAACACTCTCCGTCAGAAAACCCAAGAAATTATCAAACAAAGTTTACAAGCGATCGGGATAGGAGTAGAATTAAAAACTATTGATGCCAGTATTTTCTTTTCTAGCGATCCTGCTAACGATGACACGGTAGAAAAGTTTTATGCTGACCTACAAATGTACACTACAGGTAATAATAGTCCCGATCCAAAAGCCTATTTTAAAACCTTTACCTGTAGCGAAATTCCCCAAAAAGCTGATGGTTGGGCCGGGGATAATTATGCTCGTTATTGTAATCCTGAATACGATAAATTATGGCAAGCTTTTACTCAAGAATTAAACCCAGAAAAACGGCGAGAAATAGTGATTAAAATGAATGATATGTTAATTAATGATTTTGTGATTATTCCCCTAGTTCATCGTGCCGATGTGGTGGCAATTAGCAATAGTTTGTCGGGGTTTAAATTAACTCCCTGGGATAGAAATACTTGGAACATCAAAGACTGGAAGCGTAGTAAATAAATGCTCAAATATTTTCTGATAAGATTATTATTTTCGATTCCCACTCTTTTAGCTATTAGTATGGTGGTTTTTGGCATTTTGGCCCTAGCGCCGGGGGATCCGATGGGGGAATTTGCAGCTAATCCCGCTATCACCGAAGCGGTGCGAGAAAATATTCGCAAAAGTCTCGGATTAGATCAACCCCTTCCCGTGCGTTATGTCAAGTGGTTGTTAGCATTTCTTCAAGGAGATATGGGCTATTCTTTCACCAGTCGCAGCCCGGTTTTTACCCTCATTTGGCAGCGTTTACCCACAACTCTCTGGATTGTCGGTATTGCCTATATTTTCGGGGTTTTAATTGCTTTTCCTTTGGGCGTAATTTCAGCAGTCAAGCGCTATTCTTGGTTAGACAAAATCATCTCTACTTTTTCCCTGCTTGGCTTTTCTTTACCCACCTTTGTGACGGGATTGTTATTAATAATTATCTTTAGTGTGCAGTTAAACTGGCTACCATCTTTTTATAATAGTACCCTAAAAATCAGTGATTTTAATAGTTTGATCGAGCAGGTTAAACAGTCAATTATGCCCGTAACCGTATTAAGCTTATATCAAGGGGCGATGTTGATGCGTTTCGTGCGTTCTTCCGTAACTGAAGAAATTCACCAAGAGTACGTTAAAACTGCCTTAGCCAAGGGACTAACTAATTTTTCTGTCCTCACTAAGCATATAGTTCGCAATGCTTTAATCCCCGTTGTCACCCTGATTGCTCTCGATATTCCCTCAATTTTTACTGGGGCCTTAGTTACAGAACAAGTGTTTCGTGTGCCGGGTATCGGTGCTTTATTAATTGATTCTATTTCCCGCAGTGATACCCCCGTAGTGATGGCGATTACCTTTATCTATGGGATTTTAATTGTTATCTTTAACTTAATTGCCGATTTAACCTATAGTTGGCTCGATCCGCGAGTCAGATATTAACTATGAACATCATGCGATCCTTACACACGGGGATTTTAGTCACCGATCTAGAAAAAGCCGTTAACTTTTACGAAAATGTTCTAGGATTGACTAGAATCGATCGCCCTTTTCAATACGATGGGGTTTGGTATCAAGTGGGAGATTATCAAATTCATTTAATTGTCGATACCAATTATCAAAACTACCGTCCCAATCCCCAAAAATGGGGACGCAATCCTCATATTGCCTTCGCTATTGATGACGTGGCGGCCATGGGTAACTATCTAGAAAGTCAAGGTTATACAATTCAAATGAGTGCCTCGGGTAGAAAGGCCTTATTTGTCAGTGATCCCGATGGTAATATCCTAGAAATGAGCCAAATTTAGCCTGAAAAATTCCCCAATATGTTAGACCAATTACAGACTCAACTCTATCACCTTGAACAATACGCCGATCGCTTAGTAACTTCCCAACTAACTCACCTTAGTTTTGTCAGTATTGCCGTGATTTTTCTAGCCGGTTTACTCACCAGTCTTACCCCCTGTATGCTGTCGATGTTGCCGATTACCGTCGCTTATATCGGGGGTTACGAAAATCAAGGTCGTTTAGCGGCTTTTTGGCAGTCCACATGGTTTTCCCTGGGATTAGCTACCACCTTAGCGGGATTGGGAATAATTGCCGCTACTTTAGGCAAAGTCTATGGACAGGTGGGGATCGGTTTACCAATTATCGTCAGTGCGATCGCTATTTTGATGGGGTTAAACCTCTTGGAATTATTACCCCTGCGCTTCCCCTCCCTTGGCGCTACCGATTGGATTACCGGGGATTTTCCTCCGATTTTGCGGTCCTATCTTCTCGGTTTAACATTTGGTTTAATCGCCTCTCCATGTAGTACACCAGTCCTAGCAACTCTATTGGCATGGGTGGCAAATACGGGGGATTTAAGCTTAGGAGGGGGATTATTGTTATCCTACACTGCTGGCTATGTTTTACCCTTAATTATCGTCGGTTCTTTTACTGCCTCGCTGAAAAGCTTTCTTTCCCTACGTCAATGGTCCGGGTGGATTAATCCTGTCAGTGGGGTTTTATTAATCGGTTTTGGAGTTTTTTCTTTATTATCCCGTCTGCTGTGATGGTGGAGAGTTATGATAGATAATTGGCTAGAATTGTAAAACTTTTAACTATGACTATATCGGAAACTTCCTCAAATTTAAAGAATAGACCGCCTCAATGGGGACGTAAATTTATCCAGACTATTGCCGATCTGCGATTAGCAATTATCCTCTTACTTTTAATCGCTATTTTTAGCATTTCTGGGACGGTAATCGAACAGGGTCAATCTCTATCTTTCTACCAAGCTAATTATCCTGAAAAACCCGCTTTATTTGGGTTTCTGACTTGGAAAGTTTTATTACTATTGGGATTAAATCATGTTTATAGCACTTGGTGGTATCTATCATTATTAATTCTCTTTGGTTCCAGTTTAACCGCTTGTACCTTCCGACGACAATTACCCGCTTTAAAGGCGGCCAGAAACTGGCAATTTTATCAACAATCTCGCCAATTTCAAAAACTAGCTTTAAGTGCTGAATTAGAAACTGGTTCCCTAGAATCTCTCACACCTCTATTAGAAAAAAAAGGCTACAAAGTTTTTCTAGAAAATAACAGTCTTTATGCTCGTAAAGGTCTGATTGGTAAAATCGGTCCGATTATCGTTCATGCAGCCATGTTAATTATTTTAGCAGGAGCGATCTGGGGAGCGTTAACCGGGTTTTTCGCTCAAGAAATGGTAGCTAGTGGCGATAGTTTTCAGGTTAAAAATATTATTGAAGCTGGACCCTTATCTAAAAATTCTCTCCCTAAGGATTGGGGGATTAAAGTTAATCGTTTTTGGATTGATTATAGTCCTAAAGGTGATATAGAACAATTTTATTCTGATTTGTCGGTGATCGATAATCAAGGACAGGAGATCGATCGCAAAACTATTCAAGTTAACCAACCTTTGCACCATAAAGGGGTGACTTTTTATCAAACCAGTTGGGGGATTGCTGGGGTAAAAGTACAGGTGAATAATAGTCCGATCCTACAGCTACCGATGGCTAGTTTAGACACCAAAGGTAATGGACAAATCTGGGGAACGTGGATTCCGACTAAAACCGATCTTAGTGAGGGAGTTTCTCTTTTAACCAGAGATTTACAAGGTACGGTAATTGTCTATGATGCTCAGGGAGATTTAACCTCTGCTGTACGAGAAGGAATGACGATTCCTATCAATGGAGTTAATCTAAAAATAGTCGAATTAGTGGGCAGTACAGGGTTACAAATTAAGGCAGATCCGGGAGTACCAATCGTCTATTTAGGTTTTGCTTTATTGATGATGGGAGTGGTAATGAGTTACTTTTCCCATTCCCAAATTTGGGCTTTACAATCGGGCGATCGCTTTTATATTGGTGGTAAAACTAATCGCGCTCAAGTCAGTTTTGAACGGGAAATAATTGATACCATCGAAAGGCTAAAGTTAAATTAGAATTGACGTTAATTTAGTGTCGTTTCTCGATCAAAAGTTCTGTTTATCTACTGACTCCTGACTCCTGACTCCTAACTCCACCAACAAACTTTTTCAGTAAACCCCAATTACTTATATGCCAGAATTGCCAGAAGTAGAAACGGTGCGTCGCGGATTAAATCAAGTTACCCAGGGCAAAAAAATTATCGGTGGGGAAGTATTATTACAGCGTACCCTAGCCTATCCTAATTGTGAGGCAACTTTTCTGCAAGGAATTGCTCAGACTACGATTACCAATTGGCAGCGCCGAGGCAAATATCTCCTCGCCAATTTAGATAATGGTAGCAGTATCGGGGTTCATCTGCGTATGACCGGACAATTGCTCTGGGTAAAAGATACCACTCCCCTGCCGATTCATACGCGCTTACGCTTCTTTTTTGCCAATCAGCAAGAATTGCGCTTTGTCGATACCCGCACTTTCGGGAAAATTTGGTGGATTGCCGCCGATAAAACCCCAGAAACTGTGATTACCGGTCTCAAAAAACTGGGACTGGAACCCTTTGATCGCAATTTTACCGCCGATTACCTCTATAGTCACTGTCAAAAAAGTCGTCGTCCGATTAAAACTTTTCTCCTCGCTCAAAATGTAGTCGCAGGAATTGGCAATATCTACGCAGATGAAGTTCTTTTTAAAAGTGGCATCCATCCCCAAACTGCCGCTAATCTCTTGAAAATTGAGCAAATAGACTTATTGACAAAAAACATTATTTCTGTATTGGAAACGGCGATCGCTGAAGGCGGAACCAGTTTTAGCGATTTTCTCCACGTTACGGGAGTTAATGGCAATTATGGGCCGATGGCCTGGGTTTACGGTCGTAATGGCGAAAATTGTCGCCTTTGCGGTGCAACTATTGCCAGAATTAAATTAAGTGGGCGCTCGGCTCATTTTTGTCCCCAGTGTCAAGTCTCAAGGGGAGAAGGGAGAAAAAGCTGATCACTGATTAGGGGCTGTGGCTTCAATTTTGTTATTTTCGTCGGCTAGGGTCTGAATCTCCTGTCTATAGGCAAAAGGAGCGCGACTGAGAGCATCTTGAAAGAGGGGTTGAGCCTCTTGATTTTTGCCCTGTTCTTTCAGTACGATCGCCGCTGCCAAAATCGGTCGGAAATCGTTAACATCCATCTGTTGAGCTTGTTTATAGGCGTTTAAAGCTTCCGGATAATTTTGCTGCTCGAAATAGATTTTGCCTAAAAGTAACTGAACGGAAACGATATCGATTAAACTAGCAGGATTATTGGGATCGGCAGCAGCTTTTAAAGCGCGATCGAGCGTATCTTTGACCAGACTAATCGCCTCGATCGGGCGGTTTTGGCTAAGAAATAAATTAGTTAATCCAGTTAAGGCCCGCAGCTCTTGGGGATGGGAGGCTAAAAGAGCGCGATAACTGCCTGTGGCTCCTGCATAGTCCTCTATTTGCTGTTTCGCTTCCGCCAAAAGTAGCAGATAATCGGATTGTTGGGGGTTAAGTTGCGCTAATTTTTCTAAAGGTTCGATCGCTTGCTTTAAATCGCCCTGCTGTAAGCGAGTATCTAATAATCCCCGCAAAGCCGCCTGATTATCGGGTTCACGCTCTAAAACCATCTGATAACCCAGTGCTTGACTGGCTAATTCCTCTTGTTTGACTGCGGACAGATGACTCTGGCCCGAGGAGTGCTGACTTTTGAGAATAGAAGTCAATAGCGGCATGATCGAGAAGGACAACAAGGCAAATAACATGAGGACGAGACCGATGGACAGCCAACGACGGTGAGAGAGAGAGGCTTTCATAGACTGGGGTGCGAGGGGACAGAGAGGAAAATGTTATGGAAATCTGGAGATTTGATGAGGGGATCGATCGAATTGGCCGCTCTTTATTGAGTACAATGGGCAAACGGTCAAGACTCAAAAGGGTTTTGACAAGGTTGACAGTCAAAAGATCATGGTTCTTAATATATTAGATGCCAGTAGAGTCGCCCTAGAGGGTTATTGTAACCCCCCAGATCGCGCTTTTGACTTGCTTGATTACTAATTTACTATGTGTCTCCGCCGCTAGGAGTGTGATATGAATCGTCCTGGGAATCGGTTTACCGAATCACCGAAAACCCCCCCGACCCCTGAAGTGGAAATTCAGGAAGTCCCCCTTGAATCCCCCCATACTGAGGCTGATTTAGCCGTAGAGTCAGCCACCCCCGAAGAAGTCAAACGTCAACAACCGATCCCCCCTCCCAGTCATCTGCGGCAGTACCGGGCGATCGGTCTCGTCTATGGCCATTATCAGCGATCGGAGGAACAATTAACTAAAGGCAATATTTTAACTGCCGATGGTACTCTGATCGATGCTGTGATTCTCGGTCGGGTGATCAGTTTGGTCAAAAATCATCTCGATCTGGAAAAACCCCATCTTTGGGTGGTTTATCCGCGCACCCGTCAGGAAAATGATGCCCTTCATGTTCAGATTGTCGGTGTTTGGGAACCAGAAACCCTGAAAAAGGAGGATGATCAGGAGATAGAGCCTCTCCTCGCTTCTACCCCGGGTTATTTCTCGATTCGAGGCGAAGTCATCTTTACCGAACGGGAAAATCAAGCGGTAGTGGTCAAAATCCGACAAATGCCCAAAACTGAAGCGGACAAACCCAAGTTTTTTAAACTAAAATTGCGCGGTACTTTATCTGGTAAACCGATCAGTCGTTTTTGGGATTTTCAGGTACAACTTAAAGGAGATGCCTTAACTATTTTGGAAGGTTTAGACCTCGGTTTTGCCAGCAAGAAAAAACCGATGGGTAAGGGAGGTTTTAAAAAGCCTTTTGATAAAAATCGTCATCCCTCGGGGGAAGGAGAAAAACGACCTTTTACCCCCGGACAATCCCCTATCCCTCGGCCTTCCCGACCAAAACCCGTATCGGAAAACTAATTTTTTTCTAAGGATGGGTGAGAAACCCATCCCTAGTCTAGGATTTGGTTTTGGGAGCTATTTGATACTTAGTATTGGGAATATAAGCGCGAATGTTATAACTATAATCTGTTCCTAAAATCTCGGTGATAAAAACCGCTAACTGAGTGCCTAAAATCGCTTCATCGGCAGAATTAAAAGATTTATAATCTTCTATTAACCATTCTTGACTACCATTAACTAAAGTACATCTAAATGTACCGAGAGATTCGGCGATTTCTGTATGTTCTGTATAGTTTCTCGTTCTTACTTCCCCCGCACTATCTGCTCTCAAACACAATTGATTAAGTTCTGCATAAAATTTGGCAGGAATTTTGTCTAAATCACCCCCTTTAGTCACCCAATGCACAAAAAGATGAAAAGACCAAGGAAGATTGAGGTAGAGTAGATAAAATAAACCCAGAATAATTGTTAAATATAAGGAGGAAGTCAGGAATTTATCATATTTCCTTTTTCGGGATCGATTTAAACGTTTAGCTAAATCTAACTTTGATCTTTTCATAAATTTTAATGAGTCAAAAGTAATTTGTAAAAAGTAAGATGTATAAAAAAATCCAGCGTTTTGCTCCGATTATCCTGTCCTTGAGTTTATTTATTCTAGCGGTCTGGGCAATTAGTCAAGAATTTAAACACTACACTTTTGCCCAACTCTTGGCTAGTTTGGATCATATTACCACAAGTCGTCAGCTAGAAGCTATTTTTTGGATGGCTTTGGGTTATTTGTCGATGACGGGTTATGATCGCCTAGGTTTTTATTATATCAAGCATCCCTTAGCTTTAGGCACTATTATCCGCACTGCTTTTATCAGTTATGCTCTTGGTAATACCATTGGTTTGACCTTATTTTCTGGGACTGCTATCCGTTATCGTTTCTATACTACTGCGGGGGTGGGGGTGGTGGATATTGCCAAAGTTATCACTTTTACCCATTTAAGCTTTTGGTTAGGAATGTTAGGGATTGGTGGTTTAAGTTTCCTCCTCGATCCCCAACGGATTCCTCAAATTTTAAAATTACCTTTTTTAACTACCAAACCTTTAGGAGTAATTTTTTTATTGCTGGTTGCGGGCTATTTTTTCTTGACTCTCACCTATAAAAAACCGATAAGAATCGGCCAAGAAAATATCTATTTACCCTCTTGGACTCTTTCCCTGGCTTTGATTTTGGTGACTTTTATCGATTGGATATTAGCCGCTAGAGTTCTCTATCTTCTTCTCCCAGACAACTATAATACTTCGTTTTTAGGATTTTTCGGTCTCTATGTATTTGCCATGACGGCAGGGGTATTAAGCAATGTGCCAGGGGGAATAGGTGTTTTTGAGTTTATCATGCTGAGATTACGCCCCGAATATGTATCTAATGCCGAGCTTTTAGGCTCTTTAATCGCCTATCGAGCTATTTATTATTTCCTGCCTTTAATTGTCGCTTTTGTCTGGTTGTTGGGTTACGAGGCGCGCAGAAAATAAGGTCTTCAAATTAGCTTAAACGGACAAAAAAAGTCCCCATGCAGTCATAGCTGGGGAGCATCAATCTAGTAGGCTAAAGTTTCTAAAGTTTCCCGTAGATAGGAACAAATGCGAGCATCAGCATCGTCTCTATTTTTACCTGATTCTAGTTGTTCTTGCTGCCAACGCCGAAAACCGGAACTAGCGGCGATGGCTTGTTTTAAATGCTCCCAAGTGTGATGATCTTTGCGAAGTGGGGTGTCAGAAAATGTGGTAGAGTTGCCCATCTTTACCTCTGGTGGTAGGGTTGCACCTTTTAACATAACTTAAAAATGGCTGGAAATTCTGATAACTGGGACACAATTAGGCAGAAAAAGGTGTTGCCTAGCTGGAAAGCTGCGGGGATGCCAACACCTTTTTTGAGGAAATATAGCGGATTTTTAGGAGATTTTGCTGGTTTCTGCCGCTTCTTCCACTTCCACTGCCTGATTTAAAGCTGCGGGGGGAATGGGGATAGGAAATACCGACGGCAGGTTAGCGGTGGCATCTTCGGGAGGCTGCCCAGGGTGAAAACGACGGTAGCTTAAAACACCAGCTACGGTGATTGCTCCTGTAGCGGCGGCAACCCCTAAAATAAGTTTGTTAGGATCCAGATGGAAGGTGGTATTGCTGCCAAAAATGCTTTTACCTTGAGCGAAAGCACAAGCGGAGGCACTGCCAGCATCAAGAGTACCTAAAACAATACCACTGACGAGGGTGGCACTAACGGCGATGGAGGTGAAAAAAGTTTTCTTCATAATTGCCTTGGGGATAGGTTGTCAATAGCGATTATCCTTGCATTATAGATATCTCCATCACAATTGTCTATTTTATTTCCGTTGGTGACATTGGGATAATTTTGTTTAAGAATCATGAATTATCAATATCGTGTTGGGGGTAGTCTTGCCTATAACCATCCTACCTATATCGAGAGAAATGCCGATCGAGAACTGTTAACGGCGTTGAAAAATGGTCAATTTTGCTACGTTTTTAACTGTCGTCAGATGGGTAAATCCAGTTTAAGGGTACGAGTGACTCATATTTTACAGCAATTGGGCATGGATTGCGCGTCCGTAGATATAACCAGTCTTGGTAGTAATGATAATTTATCCCAATGGTATAACGGGGTGATTACCCGTTTGTTTTTAGGATTTAATCTGACGGGAAAAATTAATCTTAAATCCTGGTTGCGCGAGCGAGAGGATTTACCTCCCGTGCAGCGTTTGGGACAATTTATCGAGGAAATTTTATTAGTTTATTGTCGGGGAGAGAAAATATATATTTTTATCGACGAGATCGATAAAATTCTCAGTTTACAGTTTTCTCTAGATGACTTTTTTTCCCTGATTCGTTATTGTTATAACCAAAGAGCGGAAAATGCCCAGTATGAAAGAATTACTTTCGCTTTATTCGGTGTTGCTACCCCAGCAGATTTAATTCGCGAAAAGACCCAAACATCTTTTAATATCGGCCAAGCGATCGAATTAACGGGATTTAATCTTGCAGAAATTGCTCCTCTAGCTGCGGGATTATCCAGTCAAAGTAATTATCAACCCGACTGCTTAGAAAAAGTTATTTTTTGGACGGGAGGACAGCCATTTTTAACCCAGAAAATCTGTCAGCTATTGCGGGAAACTAATTTAGATATTGAGACGCTGATCAAAGAGAGAATTATTAATCATTGGGAATCTCAAGATGAACCAGTTCATCTGCGAACTATTGCCGATCGCTTGTTAAGAAATCAAGACAAAGCGGGTCGTTTGTTAGGCATCTATCAACAAATTTTAGAAAAAGGGGCAATCCTGTGCGATGATAGTCCAGAACAAGGGGAATTAAGGTTATCGGGGTTAGTAGTAAAAAAGGATAATCAATTAGTAGTTTATAATCCTATTTATCGAGAAATATTTAATCTCAATTGGGTAGAAAAACAATTAGAGCAATTGCGTCCCTACTCAGAAGCAATCGCCGCTTGGCAACAGTCTAATTATACCGATGAATCGCGGCTTTTACGCGGAAAAGCTTTAAATAATGCTCTCGATTGGTCTCAGGGAAAAAGCTTAAGTAATCTTGATTATCAGTTTTTAACTGCCAGTCAAAATCTCGATAAAAGAGAGGCAGAAATTAGCCTAGAAACCCAGAGGCAAGCTAATAAAATTCTAGCAATTGCTCACCAAAAAGCCACCGAGAGAATTAAAATTGGCTCAGTAATTTTAATTGCTTCTCTTTTGGGTTCTCTCTTAGCTTTTATTCAGGTAAAACAAGCATGGCAGCAAGTGGAAACCGCTCAACTAGGTATTCAATTACAGCGCCAGGGTGATAGTGATTGGCAACAATTTCAATTTGAACAATTAGAATCTTTAATTGCGGCCATGCAAGCAGTCAATAGTTTAAAAAATATCGTTACCGATGACCAAACCCTGGGTAAATATCCTGCTACCAGTCCAATTATTACCCTACAACAAATTTTAGATCGCATTCAAGAAAAAAACCAACTGCAAGGACACCGGGGAACTATTTATAGTGTTAGTATTAGTCCTGATCGTCAAAAAATTGCCACTGCTTCTCAGGATGGGACGGTAAAAATTTGGAATCAAAAAGGTGAGAATATTCAAACTTTGACAGGTCATCAAGGAGCAGTTTATAGTGTTAGTTTTAGTCCCGATGGTCAAAAAATCGCCACTGCTTCCGAAGATAAAACCGCCAAAATTTGGAACTTGCAAGGGCAAAATTTAGTCACCTATCCTGACCATCAAGAATCAGTTTATAGTGTTAGTTTTAGTCCCGATGGTCAAAAAATTGTGACTACTTCCAGGGATAAAACCGCTAGATTATGGAATTTATCAGGTCAAACTTTACAGGTATTTAAGGGACATAAAAGATCGATAGATGCAGCTAGTTTTAGTCCCGATGGTCAAAAAATTGCCACTGCTTCCCGGGATGGTACGATTAAAATCTGGGATTTATCAGGTAAAATTATCTTGAGTTTAGGTCAAGAAAATATTGAGGCTTTTTATAGTGTTAATTTTAGTCCTGACGGTCAAAAAATTGCCGGGGCAGCGGCCGATAAAACTGCTAAAATCTGGGATTTACAGGGAAATTTAATAGCTACTTTCCGGGGACATCAAGATTTTGTCAACAGTGTGAATTTTAGTCCTGATGGCAAGTTTATAATTACTGCATCTAGTGACGGTAGTGCTAAAATTTGGGGAATGCAAGGGGAAGAAATAACTACTCTCAGAGGACATCAAGAATCAGTTTTTACTGCTATATTTAGTCAAGATGGAAAAGAGGTGGTAACTGGATCGAGTGATGAAACGGCTAAAATTTGGCAGCTGAACAATTTAAATCAAGCTAGGGCCGATAATACCAGTGTTAGCATTAATTCCCAGGGCAATATTATCGCTATTGCTAATAAAGATGGTCAGATTACTTTACTCGATTTACAAGGTAAAAAAATTAGAGAATTTGCCACAAAAATGCGCTCAATCTATAGTATAGCTTTTCATCCCGATAGTAATCAGATAGCGATTACAGGAAGAAATGGAAAAGTACAAATCTGGAGTCAAAAAGGAACAATGCTCCAAGAATTTACCGCTAGTCAAGTACCGATTTATAGTCTTGCTTTTAATGGAGAGGGAACAGCAATAATCACGGGAACAAGCGAGGGAAAAGTTCAATACTGGCATTTAAGTAATTATCGGCCTCAATTAATTAATTCCTGGACAGCCGATGATAATATTATCTATGATTTGGTGTTTTCTCCTGATCATCAAAAAATTGCTACCGCTACTCGGGGAAAGATTAAAATTTGGGATTTGCAGGGCAATCTTTTAAAGGAGATTAAAACCGATTCTTTTCCCGTTTATGGAGTTAGTTTTAGTCCCGATGGTGAGAAAATCGCCGCTATTTCAAGGGATGGTACAGCTAGACGCTGGGACATTGACGGAAATTTGCGCTCGGAGTTTAAAATAGAAGAAGATATCGTCTATGGGATCACTTTTAGTCCTGATAGCCAAGAGATTGTGATTATTGCTAGGGATGGTCAAAAGCATCGATGGCCCTTAGAAACGGAATATAATTATTTACAAAAATTGCTCGATCGAGGTTGTCTTTGGTTAGAAGATTATCTCGGAAATCGTCCCGAAAAACGAGAAGCTCTATCCCTGTGTACTGGGAAAATAAAACCATTCACATTTTAAACTTGGTTTGACTGGGTGGGGGCAAAGGTTAAATTAATTAGTTAATTTCTTCAGTAATTATTGCCTAACCCACCCGCTAAATAATCTTAACTTTTAATCCGATGGGGGGGGATTTTCTGCGCTTGGCGATCGAGTTTCTGGGGGAGTATCTTCTCCGATAGTTTCTTCTGGGGGCAAATCTTCCTCGGTAACTTCAATAATCACCGTTTCGCTAACAGCAATAGTTTCGACTTCAACATTTGCGACAGGTTCAGTCGGGGGAATTTCTGGGGCATTTTCGGAGGGTTTGATCTCTTCCGTTGCCAAATCAAAATCATCGAAATCATCGAAATCATCGAAAGTTTCATCATCATCAATAATTTCTGCGGCTTTTTCCCCAATTTCTGTCACTGATTCTGTAATAGTTTCCCCGATAGCCGCCGCTTTTTCTATAACGGGGTCCACCGTTTCTTTAACCGTTTCTTTAACTTTTGCCGCTACTTTCTCAGCTTTAGCTTTAGTTTTAGGGGATTGAGAGGGAGTAACTTTCCCCAGACGATTGCCTAACCAACCGACAATAGTAAATAATTTAACCGGTTTGTCGGGATAAAAAAGTGCTTGTCTGAGTTTGAGAGTTTGCCAAGCGAAAGCAATAAATAATATGGCTGCGGCAGCTTGTCCGAGGAGGATAGCGCCTGTAATCCTTCCCGCGCACAACCAGAGGACAAGGGCATAGAATAATCCTACCGCACTCCAGAGAAAATCATCTTGACGGTGGCGATCAGGGGCGATAAAAGCGGTGGTGAGGAGGTACAGACTACTCAATCCCACAACGACCGCTAGGATATAGGGCAACATTTGCGATTCTCCTTTGACATTTCCTTTTTTATTGTGCGTTATTTGGGGTCGATCGAGTCTATTTTTTGATTAATTTTCAAAATTATCGAGTCAGATCTTCTTTACCTCTGTTTATGAATAGCCAGCGTTAACATTAGGAAATTCTGGGTTTATCCTCTGCTGCTTGTGCTGATCAGATTAAACAAGCTTTCGGATCAAATGATTAAGTTTTGGTCTTTAACAAGCAAAGGAAAATTAGCAACCCTTGATCAACCCACAGACAAACTGTGATCTTTAGTAATTAGTGCCGATGGTAAATATAGCGTTTCTGATTCACAAGAGGTACATTCCCGATCCTGAACAGCTTAATCAGCAAAGGTTTAAGTGTGCCGCACAGATGCGAGAACCGCTATATTTAATTATTGGTAGTGCTGACAAAACTGTAAAAATCTGGCAAAATGGGTAATAGTGACACCTCAAGATAAGTAAGTAGTTATAATTAAATTGAAGATAAATTTCGCTTCTGATCCCCCCTGCCCCCCTTAATAAGGGGGGTGCCGATTCCCCCTTAGTCCCCCCTTGATCAGAGGGGTGTCTGACAACTTTTAACACCTACCTACTTAACTGCTATAAGTAGAAACTTATGCCGACAATATTTTATTGGGGAGAAGATGAATTTGCTATTAACCAAGCGGTGAAAAATCTGCAAGCAAAACTTCTCGATCCCAATTGGATACAGTTTAATTATGACAAAATCAACGGCGATCGCAATGAGGCAATTATCGAGGCCCTCAATCAAGCGATGACTCCAGTTTTCGGCATGGGAAATCGTTTAGTTTGGTTAGCTGATACGGTTATTTGTCAACAATGTTCCGAGGATATTTTCCAGGAATTACAGCGCACTTTGCCCAATTTACCCGAAAATTCCTATCTGTTATTAACCAGTGCCAAAAAACCCGACTCCCGCTTAAAATCGAGCAAGTTTATCCAAAATCAGGCAGAGGTTCGAGAATTTGAACTAATTCCGCCTTGGAAAGTCGAGGAAATTGCCCAAAGAGTTAGGGAAATTGCCAAAGAAGTGGGAGTAAAATTAACTCCCGATGCGATCGAACTCTTAGCGGAAGCGGTGGGAAATAACAGCCGCTTGCTGTGGATGGAGTTAGAAAAACTGCGTTTATTTAAAAATAATTCGGCGGGAACTATTGACAAAAAGGACATTTTAAGCTTAGTCAACGCCAGCAATCAAAGCAGCTTACAGTTAGCCAGTGCTATTTTAAAACGGGAGACAGGCAAGGCCCTCGAATTAGTCAATGAATTATTAAATCGTAACGAGAACCCCTTGGCTATCACCGCCACCCTAGGGGGTCAATTTCGCACTTGGGCAATAGTGAAATTAAAAATTGAAGAAGGAGAAAAAGACGACAAAAATATCGCCGCCGCCGCCGAAATTGCCAATCCCAAGCGACTGTATTTCATTCGCAAAGAGATACAATCCTTTTCTTCTAAGCAACTTCTGGCCACCTTGCCCATACTTCTTGACTTAGAATATCGTCTCAAGCGGGGTGCAGAACCTTTGGCAACTTTGCAAACCAAAATTATCGAACTTTGTTGTTTATTGGTGACTTAAGTAGGTAGGTATTAAAAACTTTCAGATCCCCCCGCCTATCGGCACCCCCCTTATCAAGGGGGGCAGGGGGGATCGAACCTAAAATCTATTTTTGATTTAATTATAACCAGCTACTTAATACTCTTCCTTGCTTTTCAGAAATCCTCTAGAATAAGATTCTATGGACTTCAGACTTCTAAATAACCACAATGACCGATGATGCCATCCCTAGTCTAAACTTAGCGATCTCTAGTTTAGCGACAAGTAATCATTTCGCCCGTTGGGTGACGAAAGCACCCCTACCGGGGGGATATGTGCATCATGACTGTGAATGGACCGAGAGTCTAACCACGGAATGGATGGCATGGCAGGAAATGTTCTGTCTGCAAAAAATGCCGACCTTACCGATGTTAGAGCAATTAGAAGCAAATTCTCGACCTAAACTGACTCTTTCGGGAGAAGGCGGCAGTTATGGCGGTCAATTGATGCAGAAACTAGGTATTAGTCTCTGGCAATGGTTATTTCAAGCATCAATTGGTCAAAGTTTCGCCCAAAGTCAGGGAATCGCCCTCGGCAAAAATCAGCCCCTGCGAATTCGCTTGGAATGTCGCAACCCCTATTTAATTCTGCTGCCCTGGGAAATTATGCAGCAAGCAGGTAAACAGGCTATATCTCTGCATCCGAATATACTCTTTAGCCGCACCACCAGCGATGTGGAACCATTGCCACCGATAAAACCGACTAATAGTCTCAATATTCTCTTAGTTATCGGCGAAAAACAGATTAAAACCGCCGCTAGTTCCCGCAATCTCACCGCCATTAATACGGGTGGAGAAACTAATTCCGACCAGGCACTGGAATCCGAGGCCGCCAATCTCATCCGGGCCATCTCCCCTGGGGGCAGTAGTTCCCTCCCTGAGAATTTGGGAGTGAAAGTCAAAGTCGATACCTTAATTCGACCCGAGGCCGAAGAACTGACCAGGGCCTTGGATACGGGTAAATATCAAGCTTTTTTCTACGCCGGTCACGGAATGGCCGCCCCCAATGGCGGTTCCCTATTTCTGCGGCCGGGGGAACAGCTAAACGGGACGGAGTTAGCCCAAGCTTTGGTGAGAAATCAGGTTATTTTAACGGTTTTTAATGCCTGTTGGGGTGCTTATTCCGCTAAATCGGGTCAGGAGATGATCCCCCGCAGCAGTCTGGCGGAAGTCTTGATTCACCACGGCGTTCCCGCAGTTTTGGCCATGCGAGATGCGATCGCAGATCGCGAGGCCTTGAGTTTTATCGAAGTTTTTACCCGCACCCTCTTCGGGTTCAAAGACAAAGAAGCGCAGATGTCCACGTTGTTTCCCGGTCCGAGAGTCCCTATTGATCAGGCCGTTCGTATCGCCAGGCAGCAATTATTAACCCTCTACAAGTACAATCAACCCGCTTGGACTTTGCCGATTCTCTATATGCACCCAGAATTCGACGGGCAATTGCTGCAAACCCTTGATGAGACTCAATCACCGACGGTTATGCCCAATGTCTCCAGAACCATGCCCGCCGCTTTCTTATACTATCTCGATCGTCCCGAAAGAAAATGGTCAATCCGTGGTGGTGGCATGAATATAGGACGGGACATGGAAAATGATCTACAGATTGCTGAAAAATGGGTTAGTAAAAACCATTGTCGGATAATTTGCCGTAAAAATGCCGATTATCCAGACTATCAATACTTTCTCGCAGATTTCTCCCGTTTTGGTACTTTTATCTATCAAGATGGCCACTGGAAACAGGTTCATAACCAAGAAGTTCCCCTAGAGTCCGGTTTACAGATTCGCTTCGGCAGTCACCAAGGCCAAATCCTCGCATTTGTGGTCGAATAATTAGGGTTTGTCGAAAAAGTTTGTCGTCGGGTGTGGGGTGTGGGGTGTGGGGTGTGGGGAGATGGGGTGTGGGGAAGTGGGGTGTGGGGAAGTGGGGTGTGGGGTGTGGTGTGTGGGGTGTGGGGTGTGGGGTGTGGGGTGTGGGAAGAATAAATAAAAATAATCTCCTGTCTCCTGTCTCCTGTCTCCTGTCTCCTGTCTCCTGTCGACCGCCTTCGTTAACTAACTTTTTGCTTCCTCTTTCAGGGAATAAATTGGTTTAAACCAACCTTTGCGCCAGAAGTAAAAAATCAAGCCCCCCGCTACGGCTAACATGACTAACCAGACAAGGAAATAACTCCATTCTCCTTTCAATTCTGGCATATTCTCGAAGTTCATGCCATAGACACCAACGATAAAAGTTAAGGGAATAAAAATCGTCGAAATTACGGTTAAAAACTTCATAATTTCGTTTAATTTATTGCCCATAGTGGACATATAAACATCCATCAAACTCGCCGCTAATTCTCGATAAGCTTCGATAATTTCCAGAATTTGAATGACGTGGTCGTAGGAATCCCGAAAATAAATTTGTACTTCATCGCTGACTATACCATGATGGTCACGCATGAGTAGATGTAGGACATTTCGCATCGGCCAAATTAAGCGACGCAGTGCCAATAATTCCCGACGGACATCATAGATTTCCTGCATTGTATCTCGATCGGGATTACTAATGATCATATCTTCCAACGCTTCAATCCGATCTTCGTAGTGTTCTACCACGGGAAAATAACCATCGATAATCGTATCTAATAATAAATAGGTTAAATAATCCGCCCCCGATTTCCGTACTCGTCCCTGGGAAGTGCGAATTCGATCTCTGACTATCTCAAAACAGTCCTGTAATTCCTCCTCTTGAAAACTTAAAAGATAGCGTTTTCCCAAGACAAAACTCACTTGTTCTGTATCAAAACCGCTTTCATCTTCTTTCAGTCGCACCATCTGAGAAATCACTAACAATTGATTGTTATAATCTTCTAACTTGGGACGCTGCGGCACATTAACCACATCTTCTAATAACAAAGGATGCAGATTAAAAATTTCCCCTACTTGTTTTAAAACCGTCTCACTCCCTAACCCTTGAATATCCATCCAAGACACGGTATTTGTGCCAATATAGGGGGCGCAAGCATTGGGAGTAATATCCACCTTGCGAATGGCGTTATCTTCATCGTAGTCGATTAAAATAATCCGCGAGGGTTTGGCATCCGGTTCGATAATTAATGTCCCCGGTTCACTACCCGGTTCATCATAAAAATAATCGAAGTAGTCTTCTTCCTCGTCTCCATCGGTATCGGGACGATTGTTAACGAATATATCAGGTTGTAGTTGGGTCATAAGCTTACAACAATCTGGCTAATTTGGGCAATAAGAAAACAGAAAAGTTAAAAAATTTAATTTGCCTAAAGTTACTATCTATCGCCATGAGATTACATTGACATACTCCCACCGTCAAGCTACGCTGTGACGGGGGATTCTTTCCACATCGCTGTTAGAAATTCCTTGTTCAACGAGACAACTTAGATTCTCAATGTCTCCACTGAAAACCCAGAGGTCGGACTCTCCCAAGGCGTTTGGGTCGGTTTCTGTTTGCCCAACAGTACCGTTGAGATAATTTCCCAAGTATTGTAACCCTTTTTTAAGAATGTTGATTGCTGCATTATGATCCCTATCTAAGACTGTTTGACAATTAGGACATTGATGAGTTCTAGTGCTTAAGGTTTTTTGAACTCTCGTCCCACAAACTGAACAATCTTGAGTCGTGAAATGTGGTGGTACAGCAACACAAACAATCCGATAAATCTTGGCAAAATAATTCAACCATTCAGTGAATTGATACCAAGAAGCATCACTAATCGACTTGGCAAGTTTACGGTTTTTGACTAAGTTTCTTACCTTTAAAGCTTCATAGACTACCAAATCATTAGACTGGACTAACGCCAAAGCGTCTTTAATTGCTTTGTCTTTACGTTGTCTTGACACTTTAAGATTAAGTTTAGCTACTTTTACCCGTTGCTTGTGATAGTTTTTAGACTGTTTCTTTCCTTGACGAAACTTTTTGGATAATCGTCGTTGTGCTTTTTTTAGTCGTTTTTCTGACTTTCTTAAATAACGTGGATTCTCTAC
>NZ_JAPZQJ010000592.1:0-1584 GCF_027530405.1 Microcystis sp. LE19-41.2A
CCAAGCTTTTCTGGTCGGAACCCCCTAAGCCGAGTTTTCAAGGTGCTGCGCCGTCCACTTGGTTTTCGAGACTGGCCTTTTAATTCTAACGTAAAGCCAACCTAGAACGGCGGGGTTTCAGACCCAAAATTTCCGATGAAATTAAAAACTTGACTAACTATCAATGGCTAACCTATCGCTGAAACCGTAGATTTCCTATCGGAATGTTTCACCCCTACTTTTTCAGCCAACCCCAATTAGGGTTGGCTGAAAAAGTTTCTCCTGTGGGGACTGACGCGGGTTCGTTCAGCATACCCTAATTAAAAACCGCCCCCAAAGGACGGAGTTTCAAACCGAGAAGCTACGATGCCTCTCCTCATCTTATCTTGACGTTAAGCTCGGTTAGCTATCCTTTTGTCGGCGTTTCATCGCCAGACCTAAGCCACCAGCAACCAGCAGTCCAGCAACAGTACCCGGTTCGGGAATAACCACCTGGGTGAAGGTTTGTGAGAAAGTCGTGACGCTGGCGGTTCCAGGCACAGGCGCCGTTGTAGTACCAGTCCGGCGAGCTTGCAAAGTCAGGTTGTTCGTGGCCGTATACGTGGTTGTTTCTGGGAACGGCATAATGTCAGTCACAGGGCTGGTGGGGGTAGCGGTTTGATTGCCCATAATCGATGTAGCATTGAACATCGCCATATTCGACGTAGTGCCCGCAGTTGAAGCACTTGTTAGGGCATCTTTCCGTTCAACCATTGGGACATATCCAGCGGATGTGACGTCGAAGTCGAAGGAGATACCGGCAAGCCAGGTGACATTTAAGACCGACGGAGCTAGGGTTAGGGCGTTATTGAGAACAGTGTAATTGAGAGTAGCACTACCAGAGACACCAGGAATGTAAGTGCCGGTTGCACTCACTCGAATGTTGCTTTTGGGATCGGTCACAGGAATAGTCATAGGATTTTTGAAAAAACTGTAATTCGTCCAATTGTCGAAG
Organism: Microcystis sp. LE19-41.2A; assembly: GCF_027530405.1. NCBI lineage: Bacteria > Bacillati > Cyanobacteriota > Cyanophyceae > Chroococcales > Microcystaceae > Microcystis > Microcystis sp. LE19-41.2A. The sequence goes on from NZ_JAPZQJ010000592.1 coordinate 974, forward strand.
GTTTTCTCAATTGTGCCATTTCCGTCCTCATCAACCGAGATGGAACCACCACCGTCAACGAGCTCGGTGAGTGTACAGAATGAGGTACTTGCACAGCCGTTATAGGTTACCATAGCAGCCGCCTGGGCTGGGGCAGTGGCGAGGCCTAAGGCAGTGGCGACGGCCAGAGCAGCAGCGCTAGGAATGGTATATCTACCTATCTTTGTCATTTATGGAGACTCCCACAGAGGTAAAGTGGATGTATGAATAATTATCGCAATGCTAACAGCAAATTTTTCCTTTGTCAACACAGAATTGCCTATTTGTCAATATATCACTGAAAAATTGTCAACAGATCACTGAAAAGAGTTTCTCCCCACTTCCCCACTTCCCTAGATCTGATTCATTCTCCGAATCTAATTCTTTGTTTTGTTACCTTTAATCGCTTATGAGGTAAGCAAAGCACGACGTTTTGACAAATTTTCAGCTATTTAGGGTTTGCTGAATAAATCTAAAAACCTTGTTGGATAAGACTTTTGGACTTTTTTCCCCTCAAAAAGTGCCAGCCATTGCGGGGATCGGGGGAAAATTCAGGTACTTTTTCCCTGAAAATTAGGTAGTTGACCACCTGA
>NZ_JAPZQJ010000587.1:0-2240 GCF_027530405.1 Microcystis sp. LE19-41.2A
TCGTACAGTACAATTCATCAGAAACAAAGCATTAAGGCTTTGGATGGATGCCAAGAGAGAAGACAAAATCGATAAATATTCTCTCAATAAATATTGTGCAGTTCTCGCCCAACAGTTCAAGTTTGTCGATACTCTAAATTCTACGGCTAGACAAGCATCGGCAGAACGGGACTGGTCAGCGATTGCCCGTTTCTATGACAATTGTCAGAAAAAAATAAAAGGTAAAAAAGGTTATCCCAAGTTTCAGAAAAATAATCGTTCTGTGGAATATAAAAACTGTGGCGGTCAACTATCGGAGGATAGAAAAAAATTACTTTCACAGATAAGAAAAATCTTGGCACGGTTAAACTGAAAGGAACTAGAGACTTAAACTTTTACCCTATAGACCAAATTAAACGAGTTAGGATTGTTAAACGAGCAGACGGTTACTATGTCCAATTCTGCCTTAGCGTTGATATTCGGGAATAGGCAAAACCCTTAGAACCGACTAAAAGATGTGTAGGATTGGATGTAGGCTTAAAAGTTTTCTACGCTAATAGTGATGGGGAAACGGTAGAAATACCGCAATACTATCGCCAAGCGGAAAAAAGATTAAACCGTTTGACCCCCCGACGTCGGTTGGGGGGGAGAGATTCCCTCTGGCGAATGTTGGATACGTCCTGTCAGATTAGGGAAACTCTATGAACCAAGAATCCCTCGCTTTTAGTGACGGGAGTGTCAATAAGAAGCGATCTTTGATGAGAACAGACAACTATGAACTTCGAGATTCCCAGTGCCGTAAAAACTTGGTCACAATTTGGCCATCCCATTCTAATGTGGGTTTTATTAGGATTAACTATCTATGCCCTCTATTCGGGGCTACAATGGCGACGGACGCGTACAGCAGATAAAGACCTAAAAAAAGAATTATTGCCCAAGGATTTTCGCACTAAACACTATCAAATTGGCTCCCTAATCCTCGCTTTAATGGTGTTGGGGACGATCGGGGGTATGGCGGTGACTTATATTAATAACGGTAAATTATTTGTCGGTCCCCATCTGCTGGCGGGTTTAGGGATGGTGGGTTTAATCTCGATCAGTGCCGCTTTAGTACCTTTAATGCAAAAAGGCAATGAATTGGCCAGAATCACCCATATTACCCTTAATGCCGTCATTTTAGGTCTTTTTGGCTGGCAAGCCTTCACGGGAATGGATATAGTCCAGCGTATTCTCAGCAAAATGTAAGAAACTTTGAAAATATAGGATGCGTCATCAGACGCATCCAACCCTAAAAAGTGCTTTCAAAGTTAATCACAAGTTATAGAATCTTTCTGACGGGTAGAAACAAAAAGCAAAAAATCAGATAAAGAGATATAGCGTTTCTCATAAAGATGAAGTGTAACCTAATGTAGTCGTGCAAAATAAAATGAGATGATTATTCAGGAGAAGACAAGTCGCGGAAAATCTGGCTGGCAATGGCTGCACTCCGGCGAATTTGTTCAATTTCGGAAAGATTTTGCCAATTTTCGGTTTCGATAGTCGTTTCGCTCTGGCCATTACGCATAGTATAGGCGTAGGGACGAGCAAAAACCTGTAAATCTTCTGGAGACCATTGGGGAAAGAGATCGCTAAGACAAACAACAAGGCGATCAAGGTTGTCTAATTGACTATCAACTAGATTTTCAGCGCTTTCTACTAGACGATTTAAATGTTCGGCCGGCAATAAAGAGGCAAATTTATCAAAGATATTAGACCGGGGTGAAACGGAAACTGTCGGGAATTTTTGGTGTAAACTGTTAAAGAATCTATCAGCTTGTGCTTTGATCGCCGTCGCTTCTAGTCCTTCACACAGAGAAAAGGGCGTTTCTGTCAGGTCTAAGGGATCATGACTCTCAACAGCGGTTACATCCCAGGGATAGGTGACTTCTTCTTCGATCAGGATTGCCAGAAGTTCCTCAGTAATCTGTTCGGATAGGGATAAATGGCTCATAAATAACACTCCATATATTAGCCTTTGTGGTGTTCAATGAGTAACTACATCTCGGTTTTGACAATTTCCGAAGCTACAAACAGACTTCTGGTGCAAGTCAGGCAAGAGGCACTGTTGCCATAGGAGCAATAATGGTTCTTCGTTACTTGGTATGGTTCGATAGGGGGGCATAAATCGACTAAATCCTTATCTGGCAAGAGACTTAATTGATTAGTTCGCTCTAGAGCAAAAACAATTGACAAAAATCGCTAAATGCCTTTCTCTATAAGGG
>NZ_JAPZQJ010000473.1:0-10203 GCF_027530405.1 Microcystis sp. LE19-41.2A
TTGTTCGGGTGTGGGGTAAAATCGAAACGAATAGGCTTTTTCCATACCTCACATTTTAGCATATATTTCGTAAACGATGCTCATATTTAACAGTAAAGCCGTCGTAGAACGACGGGGTTTCAGACCCAAATTTTCGATGAAGATAGTTTCACCAATTTGCGCTCCAAGCCCAGGTTTTAGTTTGCATTCTTCCACTGTTCCAATGCCACCTTCGTGTGACTGTACCATTCTGAATTTGATTACGATTAGGCTTGCCCTCGTAACGCGCCGATAGACCAACCAGTGCCTTCGGCATCGCAACTAAACTCACAGTTTCAATCAATGGGCATGGTGCGTTCCCAAAAATCGATCGGTGGAGCAGTAGGAGCCAGATTAGGGGACGCACCCTAGGGCTGAAAACGGAGATTTTGAAGAGATCGCACTTGAGCAATGGTTTCAAAATCACGGTCGTTGTGAATCAGAAGCAGATCATTTTCCAGTGCCGCTTGAGCAATACAGCAATCAATTGGGCTGCGAACAGTCAATCCTTGACGACGCAGATCATAGTAAATACGTGCAGCCGCTTGCCAGGAAGAAGGCCTGAGTTCAACATAATCCTGCACTTCGAGGTAAGTAGAGAGGATTGTCCACTCTTGCTCGTTTAAGCTCCCTTGAAGCAGTTCAAGCTGGGTAAAGCGGGTGAGTAAAATCTCACGATTTGCAATTAACGTTTCCAGTTGCTGGCGAACTTGACCACTGCGATCGCGGAAGACGCTGATCCACACAGATGTGTCAATCAGCAACATGACGAGTTTCACGTAGGGCTTTATAATCAAAATCTGGAGCAAATTGAATTTGTCCGGCAAGGTCGAGAAGGTTTTTCTTACGACGGGATCTTACGAATTCTTGTAGAGCAAGATTCATTAGTTCCTCTTGGGTGGTGAGGTTAGTCAGTTGAAAGGCTTCCTTGAGAAGCGATTCATCAAGGTTGAGGGTAATTTGCATAGGATGGATATTAGATTGAAGTATAGCTGATTATTCTCTTTACATTTTAATCCGATAGATGACTAACCCACCTCTGGGCATATTTTTGTTAGTTGGCTCTCAAGCTTTAAGCTACATACGGCAATGGCGTAGTGCCTTCGGCATCACACTTAAACTCACAACTTCAATCTATGGGCATGGTGCGTTCCCAAAAATCGATCGGTGGAGCAGTAGGATCCAGATTAGGGAACGCACCCTACAAGCTCGGCGATCGCACTTTCCCTATATTACGCCCAAAAGCGTGTTAGCCAGATTAGTTTACTGCAAACAATCTACTTTAAGGAGACTGATCACAGAAGCTTTCTAGGATTCTAGCAAAGACTCTTAGATCTGACTGCACTTTGTCACAAAACTTCACTATTATTTTGACACTCTTAATAGTTGGAGAGGAAACATTGATCGCCAAGTCTGGTCAATTTTTGTCCAAAGTATTTGAGGAAATGACCTGAATAAATAGCCAGACATAGTGCTATTTTCTTAGTTCCCAAAAAGCTGACCATCCTCGCGCTTTTGGCGAATTTAAGACCATTGAATAGGGGAAATTAACCGATAATTAATAACTGGTTGGGGTGCGTTAATTTAAGCAATAACACACCCTAACTTTGTATTAATGCAAGAAATGACGAATGCCTGTTAAGACCATAATTAAACCTAACTCATTAGCGGCATTAATCGAATCCTGATCTTTTAAAGAACCTCCGGGTTGAACAATTGCCTCGATACCAAACTGGGCCGCCGTGCGAACAGAATCATCAAAAGGGAAAAAACCATCACTAGCTAAATAGCCACCTTTAGCCGCTTCCCCTGCTTGTTCAAGGGCAATTTTCACCGAACCAACGCGATTCATTTGCCCCGCACCAACGCCTAAAGTAGTTTGATTTTTTGTCACCACAATAGCGTTAGATTTAACGTGCTTAGATACTTTCCAAGCAAACAGTAATTCCGCTAATTGTGCGGGGGTAGGTTGTTTTTCTGTCACCACTCGCCACTCATCCGGAGTTTCCACCACGTCATCGGCCGCTTGTACTAGAAAACCGCCAGCGATAACTTTTACTGTTTGTTTTTCTCCCGTGGTTAAGTCCGGCAGCAATAAAATCCGCACTTTTGACTTTTTAGCAAGGATATCCCGGGCTTCAGGGCTACAATCGGGGGCAACCACGCATTCTAGGAAGGTTTTCGTTAATTCTTTAGCGGTTGCTTCATCTATGGCTTGATTTAGGGCAACAATACCCCCAAAAGCGGAGGTAGCATCGGCATGAAAAGCTTTAGTATAAGCTTCCACTAAACTACCACCGATCGCCACTCCACAGGGATTAGTGTGTTTCAAAATAGCGGCAGCCGGTTCTTCCCTGCCGAATTCGGCGATTAAACGGCGGGCTGCTTCTAAATCGACTAAATTGTTATAACTTAGTTCTTTTCCCTGTAATAAGGTCGCTTTTCCCCAACCTTGAGCCATTGTACCGCTGCCGTACCAAGTGGCACTTTGGTGGGGATTTTCGCCGTAACGCAGGGTTTGCAGGGCATTTCCCGCCAAATTAAAGCGAGTCGTTTCCCCGTTTAAGCTGGCGAAATAGGCAGCGATCGCACCATCGTAGGCATTGGTTAAAGCGAAGGTTTCCCCCGCCATTTTTTGACGGAATTCCAGGGAGATTTCGCCGTTATTTTGCCGTAATTGGCTTAAATACTGCTCGTAATACTTCGGGTTACTGATGACAGTCAAATGGGCGAAATTTTTAGCTGAGGCGCGTAACATCGCCGGACCACCGATATCGATTTGTTCGATCGCCTGAGCGGTGGTAACATCAGGATTAGCGATCGTCTGTTCAAAGGGATAGAGATTAACCACCACCAAATCAAAAGGACGAATTTGATTAGCCTCCATTTCCGCTAAATCTGACTGCCAATCCCGTCTAGCCAAAATACCGCCATGGATGCGAGGATGGAGAGTTTTCACCCTTCCGCCCAAGATTTCAGGAGATCCTGTATATTCTCCCACTTTAATCACGGGAATTCCCTCCGATTGGAGCGTTTTGGCGGTTCCTCCACTGCTAATAATTTCAAAATCAAATTCTTCTGTTAGCTGACGGGCAAAGTCAACTATTCCGGTTTTGTCAGTGACGCTGATCAGCGCTAAACGTCCCATAGTAGTGATCTATAAGCAACAATTTCAGTATATCTCAGTCCTAACCCGTTAAAAATTAAAAAAAGTAGGTTAGTAAATAATCAGCTGCTTCTATATTTTTATCTCTCAAATAGCAACTTATGCCAAGGCAATTTTTCAAGTCCTCCTTGAAAGATTTAGTCTGACTTGTTAAAAAATACAGGATTTTTCAGGGTAACGAATTCGATCGAGATTAGTGAAAACCTCTTGGCAACCGTCATCGCCAAATGTTCTCAGATTACCATCATCTAGGAGAGTAGCCACTTCTGGTAAACTGGTACCACTGGTACTTAGTTCGAGGTTATCTCAAAATAATCTGGAGGACGAGCTTTTCCCTCATGTCTGACGTTTATCTAATTGGTGGCCCCAATGGTTCCGGGAAAACCACCGTCGCTAAAAAAATTTTACCCAACTTTTTAGGCGTTATCGAGTACGTTAACGCCGATGAAATTGCCGCCAGACTCTCACCTTTTAATCCTGAGTCGGTTGCTATCCAAGCAGGACGGTTGATGTTAGAAAGGCTGATAACACTGAAGTGCCAAGGAATAGATTTTGCTTTTGAAAGCACCCTGGCAGCCCGACATTTTGCCCGTTTTTTGAGAGACTGTCAAAGTTCTGGCTATAGGCTCAATCTTATTTATTTTTGGCTACAAAGTCCACAATTAGCTTTAGAGAGAGTTCACAGAAGGGTAGCCAGTGGCGGTCATAATATTCCTGAAGATGTGGTTCGTCGTCGTTATGAGCGGGGACGTAATAACCTCATGCAGTTGTATTTACCTTTATGCCATACTTGGGTTATCTATAATAATTCTGGGGATGAGCCGCACTTAGTTGCTGAACGTCCCTTCAATCAACAAGTCATTATCTATGACTCCTCTATCTGGCAACAAATAACCGAGGCAGCCCATGACTGAGCCAATTCCTGATAAATTATCGGAACGAATCGATACAGGTGTTAGAGTCGCAATCGCAGAAGCAATTGAGAGACACCGCCTCTTAGGAGAGTCTATCAGCATTTTCAAAGATGGCCAAATTGTCACCTTAACAGCCGCGCAAATTCCGCCAAAACTTGCCAAAAAAACGGAAGTGTAAAAAATTGGTTGACTGTATCAAATTTCACTATTCATAGAAACAGTTTCACCTATCCGAGGGATTTATATAGGGCTTGCTGAATAAATGTGAAATATAGACGAGGTAAGGGTTTTAGGGTTCTGTTTTGCTCTCACAGGTGCAAGATTTTGAGAGAATCTTCGTTCAAAACCTTGCGTCTTCATCGGCCCGTGTCCTGTAGGGGCGAAGCATTCGGGCAATAACCTATCGGTGAAACCGTAGATTTTCTATCCGAATGCTTCGCCCGTACTTTTTCAGCAGACCCTATATAGATGTCGGTTTTAGCAAATTCCCGTTACGAAAATCAAAACTACATAGTATAATGGTACTGTTAATTATTTTTGGAGGTGTAAATATGAGTCTAACAGAAAAACAAAAAAACCTTTTGCGATGGATAGTTAAAGAAGTACGGGCTGATCATCTTAAAGAGGACAGTATTTGGTACTACTGTCCGACTGTTAACAGTCATCTTTGGGTAGATTACAATGGTTTTGATAGCACTCCTTATGTCGAATTCGCAACCTTCGATATATTAGAAGAATATGATTATGTTAAATGGCAAAAAAAAGACTCGAAGTCCGTTCAATACAAGGGCGCTCTAACAGGAAAAGCTTATGAAGCGGTTGATTCTAACTTTGCTGAACCCGATCGCTCGGCTATTCCTCATCTAATTCCCTTAACTGAAGTTGAACATTTAGACTCCGAACTATGGGAGAGAGTCCGTTTTTCTGTGAGTGCGGGTGGAGATAATCCAAAAGCGTGGGATACTGCGATTCGCAATGCGACAGTGGTTTTAGAGGACCGCATGAGGAAACTGGGAAATATTGATAATATTAATCAAAAAGCCACGGGTAATGGTATTGTTAACCTAATTTTTGGAAGTAATAAATCTGTACAAAAAGATAAGCTTCCATCAGAAGAATTAGAGGCATACCGTGATTTATATTCGGGTACAATGAAGCTTTTTCGTAACCGTTACGCTCATCGATTCATCGATCCTAAACCAGAGGAGGGTGGAGCAATTATCGTATTCATCGATTTATTATTGAAGATGCTAGATGATTTAGATTGGGAGACAGAAAACGAGAATACATAAATCTCTAATTCTTGTCTAGTTTAACGGTGGATTACGCTGAAGCTAATCCACCCTACTGTAGGATAATTGTCTTCTAGCTTCGTAGAGGATGACAGCAGTAGCGATCGCAACATTTAAAGATTCCACACCGCCAAAGAGGGGAATTTTCACCGTTTCATCGGCTAAAGTCGCTAATTGGGGCGATAAACCGGCTCCTTCATTGCCTAACAAGATTAAAGTCGGACGGGTAAAATCAATCTCCCAGTGGTTTTTGGTGGCTGTGGGTAAAGTCGCGATCGCTTTTACCCCCTGTGCTTGATATTTTTTCACCAAAGCCGATAAATCCGATTCTACCACCAGGGGCGATCGAAACCATTCCCCGGCGGAACTGCGGATCACTTTGGGGTTATCGATTTCGACGCTATCAAGACTTAACCAGATACCCTGTACTTCCGTAGCCACAGCAGTGCGAATAATAGTGCCGAGATTACCCGGATCCTGCAATCTTTCCAAAACTAAGCCCAATTGTAGCGGATTTGGGGGGATTGGATGAAGGTGATGACGGGAAATAGTGGCAATCACACCATCGGGATTAACCGTGGTTGCTAGGGAAGCGAGGACTTCCGGGGAAACTATCTCGACTCGTTTGGCTTGATTTTGAAGCTTCTCTGCTAATTCTCCCTGTCTTTGCTGCCACTTTTCAGTATAACAAACCGTCTCTAGGGAACAATTCACGGCTAAAGCTGTCTCTAATAAGTGGGTTCCCTCAATTAAGGACAAATTCTGCTCCTGTCGCTCTCTAGTGCGGTGTAGCTTGCGAATTTGCTTGATTAAAGGGTTTTGAACACTGCTAATCATAGCCGTTACAGGAGAGCGATCGAGATTATAGCCAATCGGATTTTTCACCCCGCTAGGGCTGCCCTAAATAACTACGTTTTGAGGGAGATAATGCGGAACTCGGGACTTGAACCCGAAAGTCTTTGCAGACACTAGAACCTGAATCTAGCGCGTCTACCAATTCCGCCAGTTCCGCATTCTTCTTTCACAATCTTTTATTATACTATCGGAGAATCCATAAGTCAAGATAGTTCAGATAATTAAGACAAAAATCGCTTTTCGGGGTAGAATCACCAATAATTTCCTCAAAAATCTGATAAAATGCAGTCTAATTTTACCGAAGCTCTCCTTAGCCAAGACTGCCAACCAAGATAAATGAATCATCCTATGACCATCGATACCGAGCATCCCTATTTAGAAATTCAAGGTCGTCACTCTCTCAAGGGTGAAGTCAAGATCAGTGGTGCCAAAAATGCCGCTCTAGTGATTATGGCGGGAGCTTTACTCTGCTCCGACGAGTGCCAGATTGGTAATGTACCTGCCCTGGCCGATATCGAGCGGATGAGTCAAATTCTCTCGGCTTTGGGCGTGCAAGTCCGTCGCACCGGAGATAGACTAGAGATTGATGGCAGAGACCTCCAACAAGCTCAAGCACCCTACGATCTCGTCTCCCAGTTGCGAGCCAGTTTTTTCGCCATCGGACCGATTTTAGCCCGTTTAGGAGAAGCAAAAGTTCCCCTCCCCGGCGGCTGCGCCATTGGGGCCAGACCAGTAGATCTGCACGTTAGAGGCCTACAGTCAATGGGTGCAGATGTATTAATCGATGGCGGCATGGTACACGCCCGCGTTAAGGGTAATGGTCGTCTGAAAGGGGCGAATATTTATCTGGATTATCCCAGTGTGGGAGCGACGGAAACCCTAATGATGGCGGCGACTTTAGCGTTCGGGGAAACCATTCTCGGTAATGCGGCCCAGGAGCCAGAGGTGATTGATTTAGCCGATTTTTGTGTTTCCATGGGGGCAAAAATTCGCGGTGCTGGGACCAATACAATTGTCATCGAGGGAGTTTCCCGTCTGCACAGTACCGATTACAGTATCATTCCCGATCGCATTGAAGCCGGGACTTTACTGATAGCTGGGGCGATTACCCACTCAGAAATTAGTCTTTATCCCGTGATTCCCAGCCATTTAGCTTCGGTAATTGCCAAACTGCACGAAATCGGTCCGGAAGTGGTGGAAGATGGTCCCAATCGTCTCCGGATTATCCCTAGAGACTTAAAAGCCACCGATATGGAAACCCTGCCCTATCCCGGTTTTCCCACGGATATGCAGGCCCAATTTATGGCTCTATTAACTTTAGCCGAGGGCAGTAGCGTGGTTAATGAGACGGTTTTTGAAAACCGTCTGCGTCATGTGGCCGAATTAAAGCGTCTGGGAGCAGATATCAAGGTCAAAGGAAATGTGGCTTTAGTGCGCGGTGTGCCTTTCCTCTCCGGGGCGCCGGTGATGGCCACGGATCTACGCGCTTCGGCAGCTTTGGTGGTGGCGGGATTGGCAGCCCAGGGGACTACTATTGTGCAGGGACTCCATCACCTCGATCGAGGTTACGATAATTTAGAGGGTAAATTAAGAGCATTAGGGGCAAATTTACGCCGGGTTGATCCTTTAGCCTTAGAATTGGCTACCCTGACCCAATCTTAATAGAAAAAGGGCGAAGCATTCGGGCAATAACCTATCGCTGAAACCGGAGATTTCCCATCCGAATGCTTCGCCCCTACAGATATTATCTGACTTTTTCACCGCCTATTCATCGGCTGTAAAATAACGCTCTAGAAAATCGAGAGCATGATTTCTTAAATCATAATATTCTTGAGTTTCTCGCATGGCGTGACGATCCCGGGGATGGGGAAAAGGCACTGTTAAAATCTCACCGATATTAGCATGGGGTCCATTGGTCATTAAAACAATGCGATCGGACATGAAAATTGCCTCATCTACATCATGGGTAATCATAATCACCGCTTGCCGGTGACTCTCCCAAATTTTCAGCACTTCCTGTTGTAATTTTCGCTTAGTTAAAGCATCTAAAGCCCCAAAAGGTTCATCCATCAATAGCATTTTCGGTCGAGTTACCAAAGCGCGAGCGATGCCCACCCGCTGCTTCATTCCGCCGGAGATTTCTTCGGGATATTTATCAGCAGCGGCCGTTAAATGCACCATAGCTAAATGTTCATTAACAAGGCTATTTTTTTCAACTTTACTAGCACTTTTAAGAACTTCATCCACCGCCAAGCGAATATTTTCTCGCACTGTCAACCAGGGTAAAAGAGAATAATGCTGAAAAACCATCATGCGGTCAGCCCCCGGTTTACGAATTAATTTTCCTTCTAAAGTGACCTGTCCCGAGGAGGCTTGTTCTAAACCGGCGATAATTTTTAAAAGCGTCGATTTGCCGCAACCGGAATGACCGATCACCGAAATGTATTCTTGGGAACCAATAGTCAGATTCACCCCATCAAGAACAACAAAATTACCGCCATCAGCCTTAGGATAAGCTTTAACGATATTTTTAATCTCTAAAAATTCCTCCCCGGAAAAGGAACTTGAGAGCGAGTTAGGAACAGAGGAGAATTGGGCCATAATAATTAATTATCCCTGCAAATAAAAGAATTGAGGTGAATTGGCGCGAATTTCAAAACTGTTGAGATAACCGACGAGATCGCTAGGATCAAAAGCTTTTTGATCGATAAAGTCCCCCGGCGGTACGACGTAATAATCCTCGCTGGGACAAACAATACCCATATCGTCGGCGATTTGACGGTATAAATCGGTTTTCCAAGCTTTTTTAGCTACTTCTTCCGCATTTTTGGGTATTTCAGCAATCTGTCCCCAGCGAGCGGCTTGGGTGATTAACCAAAGACTTTCGGATTGCCAGAGAAAGGTGGAATGATCGTGATCGGCTTTGGCAATATCTTTCGGCATGGCGAAAAAAATTGTCGTCGCTAGATCCTCAACCAGACGTTTTCGATCATCGAAACCCCCATAGTTGTAATCCCCAACGATGCCGGGGCGGGTAAATTGTGGTTTTGCCCCTGTAAACGAGCGCCCGGAAATGATCGTCGCTACTTCCTCTCGATTTTCAGGTCGATCGCAATACTGACAAGCTTCAATCATCGCTTTGACTAAAGAGCGATAGGTTTTCGGGTTTTCTTCGATAAAAGACTCCATCACCGCTAGAATGCGATCGGGGTGTCCTTGCCAGATTTCCCGTCCCTGGGCAAAGGTAAAACCGACCCCTTCGTTACCCCTAATCGCCCTAGTGTTCCAGGGTTCGGCCACCATATAAGCTTGCATTGTGCCAATACGCATATTGTTGACCATCTGCGGCGGCGGAATAATCAAAAGACGAAATTCTTCGATCGGATTAATGCCCATCGATGCCGTCAGGTAACGCAGGAAGTATTCATAGATGGAGGAACTCAAGACCACCGCCCAGATGCGCTCTTGCGGGGGGATACTCTGGAAATAGGCTTGCAGTTGCCGGCCCGCTTGCTCAAGATCGCCATTATACTCTTGCCAAGGTCGAAGGCCAAAATCCCACATCGGCCGGTTCATGGTCATAGCGTTGCCGTGACGATGAATAGTCATCGCCCCACACAGAGGGGCAACCCGCGCCTATGGGGGGATAGAACAAAGATGGTTGCTAGTTGAAAGTCAAGCTAGACAAGAATCAGACTTGAAAAAATTAGAGAAAAAAATCGAGCAGGAAAAGAATTGGGCATAAGAAAAAATCCGCCAACTATCCCAAAGAGAATTTGAGAATAGAGCGGTGGCGTTGGCGATAGTCAAGGGATTATCTGAATCCTTAAAATATCATCAGTTAACGGAGATTAAAGTCAATCTCATTCCGCCTGAGTCTCAGCAGTCAAAACTTAAATCAAAAGACGATTTGCCCTCTCAAAGCTATCAGGTTCAAGCCGAATTAGAGTTGAATTTG
>NZ_JAPZQJ010000136.1:0-2741 GCF_027530405.1 Microcystis sp. LE19-41.2A
ACCCTTATAGAGACAGACATTACCGCGATTTTTGTCAATTGTTTGCGATCTAGAGCGAACTAATCAATTAAATCTCTTGCCAGATAAGGATTTAGTCGATTTATGCCCCCATATCGAACCATACCAAGTCCCGAAGAGCCATTTTTACCCCGATTTCTAGTCTTTCCTTCCTTATTCTTTTAGGGAGAATTGTGGGATGGATGTTATTAGGTGGATTACTCGGTGGGGGAATGTCCTTTTTTGTTCCTAATTTAAGGAGGATTCGCGGCGTACAAGGTGGCACAATTGGAGGGGGAATGGGAGCAGCAGGTTTTTTATTACTGTCGCCTTTAATCGGGGAAATCGGTGGTAGATTATTAGGCGGAGTGATTTTAGGCTTTTTTATTGGTTTAATGATCGCTTTACTCGAACAATTAAGTCGTAAAGCCTATTTACTGATTCATTGGCATGAAAAGGAAACCACTACTCTTTCTTTAGGGGATACTCCCATTATTTTAGGAAGTCATCAAAATGCTCATATTCTCCTCAGTAAAGCCGAAGGATTTTATCCAGAAACCGCCAAAATTTTTCAACAGGGAGAGGAGATTATTATGGAATATAATGCTGATTATGCTCAAGCAAAAGGAATGAAAAAACTCATTTATCTCTTAAAGAATGGGGACACTCGTAAGTTTGGAGAAATTCGTCTGGAAGTCCAATCAAAAGACATCATTTCTTCCTCTTAATCAACGTCTCTATCTAGAAATCTTCTCTCTGAATCTGTCTAATCGCTAAATTCTCTTAAGACGATATTTAATTGGGATTGAGAAAGATTAAAATTAACTAAATTTCTTTGTAAAATAACAATTCTATGTTAAAATCGCCATAATAAACTTATTTTTTCTCTGTATTAATTTTATGGTTGCTATTCTATGGTTATATATACCCTATCATTACACACCCAAAGTTCTCCACCGGCAGGTTATCAGTATCCTTTAGATTTACACCCCCATTATGAGGATAATCCTCAAGAAATTTTTACCCCAAAAATTCGTCAAGAGTTACAAGACACCTTACAACAAGAAAGTTTATGTGCCATTCGAGAGCATCACCTTAACCAAATCATTAACGCTTGGATAGAAGATATTCAAGAAGGTTATCGCTACACCAGTATTAGACTGAATTTACCCTCACTTTTTGAAACCAATCTCGAAAACTTTCAAGATAATGGTAATCAAGAATTTCCTGACTTATTTGATCCAGAATTAACAGGAATTGAGCCAACTTTTGGAATGTTACTGTCTTTAGAGGATATTTACACCCCTTAGCAACTTTACTCTTTTGGAGAAAAAACAAATGTTAACCGTATCTTTAACCCCTCATCGAGATTTTTTACCTGCTGACACTCCAGACCAGCGACTCTTTTTAATGATGAAAATTAGACCCCAAGCAGCAGCAGCTCAAAGTCGGCCCTCTACCACCTTTGCTTTTCTGATTGATACCAGTGGCTCTATGTATGAAAATGTAGGGGGAATGACCAAACTAGAGGTAGTGATTCAATCCCTGAAAAAACTATTACATTCAGGTGGTTTAACCAAAGAAGATCGCATTGCTTTAGTTCGTTTTGATGACCAAGCTTCTACTTTAATTAATTTAACCCCTGCAACCCAAATTCAACCGATTGAATCGGCTATTGATCAACTAACTAAATTTAGTGGAGGAACTGTTTTAAGTAGAGGAATGGATCAAGTGTTAGGGATTATTGGTAATCAAGCGATGACTTCCCGTAGAGCGTTAATATTTACCGATGGTCAAACCATAGGCGAAGAAGATTGCCGTCAATTAGCCAATGATTTTGCTCAGTGTAATATTCCAATTACGGTCCTAGGGGTTGGCGATTATAATGAGCAGCTATTAGATGATATTAGTAACAATACAGCTGGACAATTTGGCCATGTTGTTCCTCAAAAAGACTTACCCCATCAAATTTTAATTACTGACTTTCCTAGTTATATTATTCAAGCTTATCAACAAGCGCAAAATGAGGTAATTAATAATATTAAATTAGATATTCAAACGGTCAAAGGGGTAAAATTAGCTAAAATCACCCGTGTTTATCCAGATCAAGCCGAATATCCGCTCTTAACCCCCCCTTATCCCATCGGTAATGCGGCAGCAGGAGATGACACCATTTACATTTTAGAATTTACCATTGATAGTCGTACCAGTTCTAGGGCAAGAATCGCACAAATTGGCTTAACTTATGATATTCCTGGCTTAAATCGCCGCGGAGAGCAACCGCCCCTTAATGTTGTAGTACAATTTTTAGCAGGTCAGGGAACTGTTGCACAAGTGAATCAAGAAGTTATGGGGTATGTGCAACAGCGCAATATTGCCCAATTAGCCTCAGATGCGACCAAAATTGCCGATAAAGACCCAAATAAAGCAGAACAACTCCTAGAAACGGCTCGACGCTTAACCGTAAAAATAGGGAATGACGATATGTTAGCATCCCTTAACCAAGCCAGTGATGAACTGCGAAAAACCCGTAAAATTTCCTCTAATACCCGTAAAACCGTCAAAATGGGGTCAAGAGGTAAAACCATCAAAATGGAGGGAGATATTGTTGACATCCTCGCCGCCCTAAAAGTGCGGCGATTCCTAAACCTCACGATTTAAGTTTCTGCTTCCACCACCGTCGCATACCACAGTTAAAAAACCATGTACTGTCTTACACAGAGTCCACAGACTTTCGCCCCATT
>NZ_JAPZQJ010000165.1:0-4721 GCF_027530405.1 Microcystis sp. LE19-41.2A
CCTACACCCCACACCCTACCCCCACCGAAAAACTTTTTGCCGCAAACCCTAATTAGGGCAGCCATTCCAGTAAAATTCCTAGGGAGCTATCTTTACGGGCGCGGGAATTTTGGGCTTGAATATCGGCAGCTAAACGTAAATTAGAGGTAATCGCATAACCAACCGAAAGAGTAGTCAATCCCACCTCGTTAGCACCCCCCGGTGAGATAAAACTCTGACTGACGGTGATATCTGCTGCCCCCGTGCGAGAAAGGGCTAATTTGAGCTTTAATCCTAAGTTAAGCCCATCGGTGCTGTAATTTCCTGTCTGAATGTAACGATAGCCCACCATGGGAGCCAGATTGACATAATCACCCAAAGGGAGGAGATAGTATTGTAAATTGGCTCCTATTGCCGTCCTTTTGCCGTTAAAAGCCGTCTGATAATCGCCGCTTAGGGTTAAACTGGTTTGACCGAAAAACACATCTTCTACCCCCAAAATCACGCCACTGGAATTATCGCTAGAAGGAAACTCTGCATATCCCAAGCGGATACGAGTGCGAAAACTGGGATCGCGGCGAATATCTTCGGCGATATCGGGTATTTTTTCTAACCAACGCTCTAAAACTGGGCTTTCTTGTCGAATTTTCGGGTCTAAGTCTAAATCCGTTTCTGCCCACACAGCACCACTCGCCCCCCATAATAAACTAAGAGCGATCGCATTTACAGAACAGCAAGAGAGCTTAAACATGATCTGCATTATACCCAAGGAGGCAGGAGGCAAGAGGCAAGAGGCAAGAGAAAGAATCTGGCAATAAAGCTTTTAGCTTAACAAATTAGGTTTTAGATTCGGCCTTTGTTATCAGTTATCAGATGTGAGTTTTCAGTTCACTGATTACTGGTTACTGTTTACTGATCACTGAAAAGCCGGCACTCCCCCAAAGGTTACAATAAAAATAAAGATTCAGATTCCCCGTTATTCTTGAGAGGACGGGGGGCAGTAGGAGCAGCAATAGTGGTTAGAATATTAAAACTTTCGCAATTAAGTAGCGCAGAACGGGCAAAACTTCAGAAAAGAGCCGAGTTAGATATTGATAACGCCCTCAAAGTCGCTCAAACGGTCATAGAAACCATCCGCAAACGGGGGGATGCCGGCGTTGTGGACTATGTGCGGCGTTTTGACTACGAAGGTGCGACGGTAGAAAATATCAAAGTCAGCGAGGCAGAATTTGAGCGGGCTTTTCATTTAATTGAACCGGAAGTAAAAACTGCCATTGAACAGGCTTTCCGGAATATTCAAGAGGTACATCGTCGCCAAATGCCGGAAGAAACACTACTGGCAGAAATTGAAACCGGTGTCTTTGCCGGCGAAAAAATCTCTCCTATCCCCAATGTGGGTTTATACGTTCCCCGGGGCCGCGGTGCTTTTCCCTCGATGATGTTAATGTTAGCCATCCCGGCAATGGTGGCAGGAGTGGAAAGAGTTGTCGTTTGCACTCCCCCCGATAAACAGGGCAACGTGGAACCCGTTTCTCTGGTGGCGGCGCAGATGGCTGGAGTCAGAGAAATTTATAAATTAGGGGGCGTACAAGCGATCGCCGCTTTGGCTTTGGGAACAAAAAATATCAAAAGGGTTGACAAAATTACCGGTCCGTGCAGCGTCTATGGGGCGGCGGCCAAGCGGTTACTGTTCGGTACTGTGGATGTGGGTTTGCCGGCCGGTCCAAGTGAGTCGATAGTTTTGGCCGATGAGTCCACCGATGCCCGTTTAGCGGCCTTGGATTTATTAATTGAAGCGGAACACGGGGCGGATTCGGCGGCTTTATTAGTCACCCACTGTGAAGATTTGGCGATCGCTGCTAGTGAATACGCTCAGGAATACCTGCAAAAACTCCCAGATTGGCGACGGGAATTTTGTGAGGCGGGTTTAGCCGCCTATGGGGGCATAATTTTAACCGATAGTTTGCAGCAATCCCTCGATTTTGTCAATGAGTACGCCCCGGAACATCTAGAGGTTTTAGTTAGTAATCCTTTTGCCATTCTGGGCAAGATTAAAAATGCTGGCGAAATTCTCCTGGGAAATCATACTCCTTCCTCTATGGCTACCTACGCCATCGGAGTCAATGCTGTGCTGCCGACGGGAAGTTTTGCCCGTTCCTATTCGGCGG
Source organism: Microcystis sp. LE19-41.2A (assembly GCF_027530405.1). NCBI lineage: Bacteria > Bacillati > Cyanobacteriota > Cyanophyceae > Chroococcales > Microcystaceae > Microcystis > Microcystis sp. LE19-41.2A. Next base: position 2,148 of record NZ_JAPZQJ010000165.1, read on the forward strand.
TTTCGGTTTATGATTTTCTCAAGCGCTCTACTTTGGCTTATGTCACCCCTGAAGGCTTTGAAAAGTTAAAAGAAACCACGAAAACTTTAGCCGAGTACGAGGGTTTTCCCGCCCATAAATTAGCAATTCAACACAGGGAAATTTTACTCTAAATAGGGCTTGCGGCAAAAAGTTTTTCGTGGGGGCAGGGTGTGGGGTGTGGGGTGTGGGGTGTAGGGTTTTACCGATTTTCATCTGGTCAATTACCTAATTTTCAGGGAAAAAGTACCTGAATTTTCCCCCCGCTCACTCCCACGGCCGGTACTTTTGGATTGACAAAAAGTCTAAAAGTCTTATCCAGCAAGGTTTTTAGATTTATTCAGCAAGCCCTAAATAGCAAAAACTATAGACGAATAGCTATGAGCTTTGGTGAAGAATTTGAATTACTGCTGCGGGCGCGCTATCCTCTCATCTATATTACCACCCTAGAAGAGGAACGTCTCGAAAAAGCGATCGCCGATATTGCCAAACAGAGCCATAACCGTGCTGTCTATGTCTGGGATTTCGTGGATGGTTATCAAGATAATCCCAATAATGAGAACTTTGCTCGGCGTAATCCCCTCCAAGCTCTTGAATTCGTCGAAAAGCTGCCGCCTAACATCGCCGCCATCATAATTTTACGCGATTTCCAGCGCTTTTTAGAAGATATTTCCATCGCCAGAAAATTGCGAAATCTGGCCCGTTCTCTGAAATCTCAGCCCAAAAACCTAATTATCGTCGCTCCCGAACTGTCTATCCCCTCGGATCTAACCGAAGTAATCACCGTCGTCGATTTTCCCCTCCCCAGTGGCGAAGAAATTAAACAGGAAATCCAGCGATTAATCGCTGCCACCGGACAACCCGTCAAAGAACCACTCCTCGATGAATTAGTGCTTTCTGCCCAAGGATTATCCCTAGAGAGAATTCGTCGGGTTTTAGCCAAATGTTTAGCCAGTCACGGCAAAATTGAGCCAGAGGACGTGGAATTAATTTTGGCAGAAAAACGCCAATCGATTCGTCAAACCCAGATATTGGACTTTTATCCCGCCACAGAGCAGATTTCTGACATCGGCGGCCTAGATAATCTCAAAGATTGGCTGATTCGTCGCGGTGGTGCCTTTAGTGAACGCGCCCGCGCCTACGGTTTACCCAATCCCCGGGGTTTACTATTGGTGGGAATTCAAGGGACGGGTAAATCCCTGACAGCGAAAGCTATTTCCCATCATTGGCACTTACCGCTGCTGCGTCTAGACGTGGGGCGTTTATTTGGCGGATTGGTGGGAGAATCGGAATCGCGTACCCGTCAGATGATTAATCTCGCCGAAGCTTTAGCTCCCTGTGTGCTGTGGATAGACGAAATCGATAAAGCTTTCGCCGGAGCGGAGGGAAAAGGTGACGGGGGAACCACCGGGCGGGTTTTCGGGACTTTTATCACTTGGTTAGCCGAGAAACAATCGCCGGTTTTTGTCGTCGCTACAGCTAATAACATCCAATCTCTGCCCCCGGAAATGTTGCGAAAAGGACGCTTCGATGAGATATTTTTTGTCGGACTACCTAGCCAAAAGTCCCGCGAGGAGATTTTTAGCGTTCATTTAGGGAAAGTTCGGCCCCATAATCTGAAAAGTTATGATATAAAGCGATTAGCCTACGAAACTCCCGATTTTTCGGGGGCAGAAATCGAACAAACCATCGTGGAAGCGATGCACATCGGTTTTAGTCAAAATCGCGACTTTAGCACCGATGATGTGCTTGAGGCCGCTAGTCAGATTATCCCCCTAGCTCGGACTGCCCAAGAACAGATTCAATTTCTACAGGATTGGGCAAAGTCCGGTAAAGCTCGTCTAGCCTCTCGCGATGATCGTTTTAATGTCAATTCTAGCAGTTAATTTAGCACCAATATGAAGCGTTTATCTGGTTTATTGCAATTTATGCTCGGTTTTGTCATGGGAGTGGCGATTTTGGTCGGTGGGGCTACTGCTGTCGCCTATATGCTTCTCTCCGGTATGAATTCTAATCCTCCTAAACCCGTCTTTACCGAGGAGAAAAAAGAGGAAACTAAGGAAGAAAAAACCGCCGTCAAACCTTCTCCCATCCCTACTACTCCCGTCCAAGAACAACCCCAAGCTGAGGTGAAAGAGTCTCCCACAGCTGCACCAGCACCAAAAGCTTCCCCGAAACCCAGTCCCGAAGCAAGAAAAAGAGAAGCCACATCCGAGGGTTATCAAGCGCGGGTGACATGGCAAAGCGGTTTAAGTCTGCGCTCTCAACCTACCAGTGAATCGACTCGTCTCGGCGGTCTGGATTATAATACTAAAGTTAGTGTGGTGGGAACCAGCAGCGATGGCCAATGGCAGCGCATACGTCTGTCCGATGGTCGCGAAGGTTGGATTAAAGCGGGTAATATTTCCAGAGTCCATTGACACTCCCCGCTCTAAAGAGACGGGGATTCTTGGTTCACAGAGATTACTTGCTTAGACAGAATTGCTTCTGAAAAAGTAGAGGTATTCTCTCCCCAAGCGTTTATTGGATCGAGCCCAAAGGTTCCGGTATGCCCTA
>NZ_JAPZQJ010000085.1:0-9923 GCF_027530405.1 Microcystis sp. LE19-41.2A
GTGCAAGATTTTGAGAGAATCGTCGTTCAAAACCTTGCGTCTTCATCGGCCCGCGTCCTGTAGGGGCGAAGCATTCGGACAATAACCTATCGGTGAAAAGGTAGATTTTCTATCCGAATGCTTCGCCCGTACTTATTCAGCAAACCCAAAATAATGATATTTTGATTATAAACGATCGCGCTCAAACAAAAACATAAATCGTAGTGGACTGACACACCTAATTTAGGTGTAGGGTGCGTATTTGCGGCCATCAATTCGGTCAAAAAACCAAAATTAACAATCCGCCGTAACGCACCACCTCTATCATTAAATTGGTGCGTTATGCTATCGCTAACACACCCTACTGGCTAATCTTTGTGTCTTTGTGGTTATGATGAATCAATCAACTCCCAATACTAATCAATCTATTCCCGTAGAGATAATTGCTTCCCGTAACTTCATCGATTGGTTAGAGTCTCAGCAGATTAGTCTGGCTTTTACTACCTATCAAAGTTCTCGACTGATGTTTTTAGGGGTTAACCCTCAAAGGGGGATGTCGGGATTTGAGCGTATATTTGACCGCGCCATGGGTTTATATGCTACCCCAGAAAGGATTTATCTTAGTTCCCGCTATCAAATCTGGCAACTAGATAATGTGTTATCATCCGAACAACTTTATGATGGTTACGATAAACTTTATATCCCCCGCATTAGTTATACTACTGGGGATTTAGATATTCACGATTTGGCAATAGAAAATCTCTCTGAAAGAATTGTATTTATCAGTACGATGTTAAATTGTCTGGCGACAGTCAGCGATCGCCATAGTTGTATTCCCCTATGGAAACCATCGTTTATTTCCGCTTTAGTCAATGAAGATCGTTGTCATCTCAATGGTTTAGCTTTGGTAGATGGGAAGGCGCGTTATGTCACCGCTTGTAGTCAATCAGATGTGGTGGATGGGTGGAGAGACAGAAGACAAACTGGCGGTTGTGTCATTGATATTCAGTCTAATGAAGTGATTGCTACTGGTTTATCTATGCCTCATTCTCCCCGATTTTATCAGGGTAAGTTATGGTTATTAAATGCGGGTACGGGTTACTTTGGTTATATTGATCAAGACAAAGGCATTTTTGAGCCTGTTACTTTTTGTCCTGGTTTTCTGCGCGGTTTAGCATTTGTCGGAAATTATGCCATTGTTGGATTATCTAAAAATCGTGGGGTAGATAAGACTTTTTCGGGGTTAATCTTAGATGATAATTTAATGGCTAAAGAAGCAGACCCTCGCTGTGGTCTGCTAATTATTGATTTGAAAACAGGTGAAGTTGTTCACTGGATACGCTTAGAAGGTGAAGTGACTGAACTTTATGATATACAAGTCTTAGAAGGAGTTAAACGTCCCCAAGCTTTAGGATTCCAAAATGATGACATCAGGAAAATTATTACTCTTGATCCTATTTCTCCTTTAGTTGGAGGAAATCTAGCAAATAATCAGCCTGATACTTCCCCAGCAGATACCCTTTATCAGCAAGCATACACCTTGCAAAAACAGCTTAAGCTTGAAGAAGCGATCGCTCTCTATCAACAATTAATTAATCAACATCCTCAATATGCAGCTGCTTGGCATCAGTTGGGGGTAATCATGGATAGTTTAGGACAAATTGATCAATCTATTTTGGCTTACAAGCAAGCTTTACTTATTAACCCTAATTATGCAGAAAGCCACAATAATTTAGGAATAATAGCAGTTAGCAAGGGAGATTTAGACGAGGCGATTATTTGCTTTAACCAAGCTATTCGTAGCAATCAAAACTATGCTTTTGCTGAGAATAATTTAGGTTTAGTCTTACAAATGCAGGATAAGTTAGGGGATGCTGTGGTCAATTTTCAAGAAGCAATCAGGAAAAACCCTAATTATCCAGAAGCACACTTTAATTTAGGAAATGTGTTACAACTACAGGGAAAAATTGAAGAAGCGATCGCTTATTTCCAAACAGCAATTAAGCTTAACCCTAAATACATTAAAGCTTACAATAGTTTAGCTTTAGCGTTAGGAAGACAGGACAAAGTAGAAGCAGCTATGAGCGTATTTAAGCAAGCTTTAGCCATTCAACCTAATTCCCCAGAGGCTTTTGCTTGCTTATTTTCTATGAAGGAAATGACTTGTAATTGGGAGACAAGAGAAGCTGATTTAATCCAACTTTGGCAATTAACCGAAAACCAGTTACAAGAGGGAAAATCTACCGCAGTAACTCCCTTTGATAGCTTATATAAACCTTGGTCTGCTAGTCAACAGTTGAAAGTAGCTTGTAACTATGCTCAAGAGATTAAAAGACAATTAGCCTTAGGGACTAAACCCCTCAACTTTAACCATTCCCGCACCCGATCTGGACGATTAAAAATAGGTTATTTATGCCATGATTTTCGTAATCATCCCACCAGTCATTTGATGCAAAGTGTGTTTGGTTTACATGATCGCAATAACTTTGAAATAATTGCCTATTCCTATGGTCCTGATGATGGTAGTGAGTATCGTCGTCGCATTGCTAATGATTGCGATCGCTTTTATGATATTGCTACTTTATCAATTACGGAATCTGCACAACGGATTTTTCATGATGGGGTACATATTTTAGTTGATTTGATGGGATATATTGATAAGGCACGGACACAAATATTGGCTTTAAAACCGGCACCGATTCAAGTTAATTATTTGGTTTATCCGGGGACAATGGGAGCAGATTTTATCGACTATATTATTGGTGATGCCATAGTTACCCCACCGGAATTTCCTGATAATTTTACTGAAAAATTGGTAATTTTACCGGATAGTTATCAGGCTAATGATTATCAACAAATCATATCATCTAAACCTGTTACTCGTTCCCATTATGGTCTTCCTGAATCGGGTTTTGTCTTTTGTTGTTTCAACCACACCTATAAAATTGAGCCGCAAATATTCACTGTCTGGATGGAAATTCTGGCAAATGTTCCAGGTAGTGTGTTATGGTTATTTTCGAGAGTAGCTGAAGCGGAAGCAAATCTACGTCGGGAAGCAAAAGCGCGAGGAATTGAAGGCGATCGCTTAATTTTTGCCCATCTCCAACCTAAGTCGGAACATTTGGCGCGGCATCAACTAGCTGATTTATTTCTTGATACTTTATACTATAATGCTCATACGACTGGAAGTGATGCTTTATGGGCAGGTTTACCGATTATAACTTGTCCAGGTGCAACTTTTCCTTCCCGTGTTGGTGCTAGTTTACTGACAGCTATGGGCCTACCTGAATTAATTACTAAGAATTTAGAGGAGTATAAAAATTTAGCGATTAATTTAGCAAAATCTCCTGATAAATTGCACGAAATTAAACAGAAACTAGCACAAAATCGTCTTACTTATCCGTTATTTGATACGCTTCGTTTTACCCGCAATTTAGAAAAAGCTTATCGGACAATGTGGGATATTTATGCTGCGGGAAAATCACCAGAGATGATCAGGATAGCCAATTGATCACTGGAATTATCAGGGTAAGCGCATCTTAACAATCCTTGACAAAATCAACTTTATCCCTCCCAGTTTTCACGGTACTTGGCCAGAAAAATCAGAAAAAGTATCGGCATTTTTTTGAGGAATTAAAGCTTATTTTCATAGATTAAATTTACTTGACAAAATGACTGATATATGTTAGTAAATTAAGTCCTAAAATTGAATTACCTTGCTCATTTAACAGAGGACTATAACAAGCGATCGCTCCCTGTTGCGGTACAATTGATAATAGGGCCCCACTAACTCCCGATTTAGTGGGAAACCCCACCTCAATAGCAAATTTTTCGGAAGCTTCATAGAGTCCACAATTAGTCATAATTTCTAGAATAATTTCGGCAAAAGAAGAAGCTAAAATTAACTTACCTAAATTAGCAAGATCGGCAATTTTTCCAGATAAACAACAGATTTGATTGTAGGTTTCTAGAGCTAAATAACGATGACTGATATAACCATTTTTTTCTAATTCTAAGCTTAAAGCTTGATTGTGAACATTAGGATAAGAGTGAACAGATTCAAGCACAGATCGATCTAAAAATAATTGACAATTACCCATTTCATTTAACCATAAAAGCAAATTTTCACAGCGAGATTCCGGGGTTTCTCCTGCTAATAAATGCGCCAATGCGATCGCACCACTATTAATCATAGGATTACGGGGAAAACCGCGATCCTCTTGCAGTTGAGTTAAGGAATTAAAAGGATAACTAGAAGCTTGTTTTCCCACGCGACGAAAAACAGCATCTTCCCCTAAATGGGTTAAAAGATATAATAACAAAAAAGGTTTAATCACACTCATCAAAGGAAAAGTTACAGTTTCATCTCCCCAAGACAAAATCTCCCCCTCAAGACAGTGAATCTGGAGAGCGAAAACCTCGGGATTAACTTGGTTCAAAACCGGTATATAATAGGGAGTCTGACCCTTCCTATCCGATAAATGCACTTCCCCGACCCAAGCTTGTATATCTTCCACCCTTAATCTAGCTAATCGGTTCATTTGTTTGTTTAATCCATGTACTCAGTCAAAGAAGCAGAATCTATAATTTTAACTCAAATTCAACCCCGACAAGAAACAGAAAAAGTTTCTCTAGAGGCAGCTTTTGGGCGCATTTTAGCCGAAGATATCAGCAGTGATTTAGACTTTCCCTACTGGGATAATTCTGCTATGGATGGCTATGCTGTCCGCTACGAAGATGTCAAAGACACTAATCCAGAAAATCCCGTTACTCTAAAGATTATCGCCGAAATTCCCGCCGGCAAAGTCCCCGAAAAAATTATTCAACCAGGAGAAACAGCGCGAATATTTACGGGAGCGATGTTACCCGCCGGCAGTGATACGATTATTATGCAGGAAAATACTCAAAAACAAGGGGAGCGGGTGGCGATTCTTATCCCTCCCGAAAAAATAGGTCTTTTCGTGCGTCAACGCGGCACATTCTATCAAGCGGGAAATACTTTATTAAAAGCTGGTCTTGCCATTAATTCCCCAGAAATAGCGGTTTTAGCCACGGCACAAGCTACCGAATTAACAGTTTTTTCCCGTCCCCAAGTGGCAATTTTCTCCACGGGAGATGAATTAATTAATCCCGATGAAACCCTCCAAAAAGGTCAAATTATTGACTCAAATCGCTACGCTTTAACGGCATTTGTCGCCAGTTTAGGGGCAATTCCTAGACCTTTAGGTATAATCAAAGATAGTCCCGAACTTCTCAGAGAAACTATCAGAAAAGCCATTAATTCTAGTGCTATCGTCCTTTCCACCGGCGGTGTTTCCGTAGGAGATTACGATTATATCGAGGGAATTTTAGGGGAATTAGGGGGAAAAATTCTGATTGGCAGCGTTGCTATTCAACCGGGTAAACCCCTAACCTTTGCTACTTTTCCTAATGGTTGTGTTTACTTTGGTATCCCCGGAAATCCCGTCTCTGCTTTAGTTTCCTGTTGGCGCTTCGTGCAAATGGCAATTAAAAAATTATCGGGATTGACAGATTATCAGAACAAATTTCTGCGAGTTGTCACCCGCGATACTCTCAAATCTCAGGGACAAAGAGAAGTTTATCTCTGGGGAAAAATAGAAATTATCGAGGGAGTTTATCAATTTCAACTTGCTCCCGGACAACACAATTCGGCTAATTTAATTAATTTAGCGGGTACTAATGCTTTAGCCATAATTCCCCAGGGTAAAACTACTATACAAGCGGGAGAAACAGTAGAAGTTATGACTGGACTTCCCCTTTGAGAGCCAGTTTCAGATGTTGGCAAGGGTTCTTTTTTTGACTTGATTTCCTTCTCGGTAAGAATCAGGTCGAAGGACAGCAGCCGGGGAATTACGCTTAGGAACTTTTTCTATAGACCCTAATTAGGGTTTGCGGCAAAAAGTTTTTCCTGGTGGCAGGGTGTGGGGTGTGGGGTTTTACCCATTTTCAGGTGGTCAATTACCTAATTTTCAGGGAAAAAGTGCCGGAATTTTCCCCCCAAGCACATGGACCGCCAGCAACATTGTGAGTGTCACCTTCAATTTTGGTAATGGGGCCCACGTTACCACCTTTAATCCTAATGGGGGTGATGGGTTGAGTAGTAGTATAGGAAGCTTTGTCACCAATGCCTTAGGACAATTAACCTCTGTTCCTTCTGATTGGATTGATTACTCTAATGTCAATGTCGTCTCAACCAATTCTACACAAACACCTAACGCATGGTTCGTGAATGGAGACAATGGCATTTACTTTACTAATGATTTGAACTACTCTGTCGATTTGACCAATGTATCAGGTAATATAGTTGCTGCTAACTGGACCATTCAAGGCACCCAGACACAGACAACCCCGGAACCAGGTACCCCTTTAGGCTTATTAGCGGTGGGTTCTCTGGGTTTATTGGCTCGCAAACGTCAATAAATGACCAATTCTATGGTAAGGAAGGTTTAAACGCCTTCCTTTTTGGTTAGGGGGCGATATAGTCTTATGTCCCTTTTTGCATAGCTCTAACCTGTTTAACCTCTAACTCTAAGGCGGATGCGACTTGCTCAACGCTTAACCCTAAGGCTAACAAACGAGGGACCGCCTCTAGTGCTTTGTTTAGTCTGCCTTGCTCAATGCCTTGCTCAATGCCTTGCTCAATGCCTTGCTCAATGCCTTGCTCAATGCCTTGCTCAATGCCTTCCTGACGACCTTCCTGACGCGCTTCTTCGCGCACATCTTGAAAATACTGAGTTTGTTTTAATTCATCTAAACTAAACATAGTTTCTATCTCCCGACGATTGAGAAGCGGTAACTTATAAACGAGAATCGTCTCTATTAATTGTAAGAGTTCTTGGGGTTTTTGGTCGGGGGTTAATTCTTCTCTCACTCTTTGGATTAATTTTCGGGTGCTATCAAGTGCTTTTGCTTTAGATAGGGTGATTAATTGCACTTTGGCTAAACCAATCGAAGTTTGAGGAGTGTTTTCTAATTCATTCAGATAAATCCGTCTGACTCGCTCGCAGTTGAGGAGTTCCCGATAGCGTTGAACTTGATTGGTTTCTACTTGAGGGTTAGGATAGACAATCACACCCCGCCAATCATTGGTTAAGTCAGTTTTACTGAGATATAAGAAGATTTCGGTGAAAAAGCGCTGATAAAAAGCCTCATCTTCTTGAAATTGTACCTCACAGAAGTAGATGGGAGTCTGGGGGTTATTATTTTGAGGCAGAAAGACTCCATCGAGACGAAAGGAAAGTTGTTTGACTTCCACTGAGTCAAAGCGGTAGTTATTGGCTTCGCTGATAGGGAGTTGAATTAATTCAAAGAAGATAGAGGGGAATGATTGAAAGAGTTGATAAAAAATCGTGTCAGTTTTCATGCTTTTATTTCTGAACCTCCCCCCTAGGATTATACTAGCTATGGCTAAAAGTCTTACAGAGCCTGAGTTAAAATCTTCATAAGGGTTTTGTTAATTTTTTAGTATTTCTGTATGGAGCAAGTCCAGGAATACTGACTCCTAACCCTCAACCTTTTTCAGCCAGCCCTAATTAAGTAGGTGGGTGGAATTAAATATAAGATGAACGTAGGTTGGGTTGAAGCATGAAACCCAACGCCCGATTATGTTACGCTACCGCTAACCCATCCTACTGGACTGTTTCAGCTAAAATAGGGCAATAGATTTCGGCTTAAAGTCTTAGATTATAGAATTTATAGCATTTTTCTAATACACCAAATTAGCTGAAACAATCCACTACAAATAATTGTGCCTCCCTAATTATATATTGGCCTCAAAAACGGGACAATAGCCTTCAGCAACCACTTTAAAACCGTAGAGGGGAGAAGCGGGATTCCAACAGCGCTGACTTTTGTAGTGGACACAGACACGACAGCAATCCATCTCCTCTAAAGCTTTGGTGATGCGATTGGGACTCTCGCTTAATAACTCCCGTTGGGAGACTCCCCGCAATAATAATTCTTCCCCTTGCCAGCGCGCTTCCACCAGTCCCGTATCGGCGAAATTACTCCACCGGGGATCCCGGGTGATCGGCTCTGGTAAGGTGATAGTGACGATCGAATCCGATTCATTTAATTCTCCCTCATAGTGGCTGGGGGCCGGGGGTGTCGGTTGCATAAAGCGATCGCCAATAGGCAATTCCACCAGAGTTCCCACGGCCGGGGAATGGAGTTGATAACGGCTTTGTAATTCTTCTAAACTGGTCAAATCCGCTAGATATAGGGGCGAGCCATGGACGAACATGATATGCTGCGGTCGCAGGTTATGGATCAGTTGGGTGGTGTTGCGACTATCGCTATGTTCGGCCAGTAGATAGGTTTCTTGGCTAATTAATTGCGAACGCTGTGTCGCTTTTAATCGGGGATTCTCCAGGTTGATATCGTGCAGGTGTTGGGGAGCTAACATTAACCAAGGTTTATCCCCTTGCAGATATTTACTCACCTCCTCTAGGCGATCGATTAGTAAAATTATCGGAGTGGTTCCCCCTAGAGGTGTCGGTTTTTCTGGCAACCTTCGCAACCGGGGACAGATGCGCTCATCCCAAAATAAGGGCTGATGTTTGGCAAAATTTTGCACAGATGCGGGAAATTGTGGTAAAATTTCCAGGTAGGCATCGCAAGCTTTAGCGATCTTGCCCCCAACCCAGATATCAATGTCGCGGCCTGTGAATTGGTGGTGCGACCGCAGTAATTTTAAAATTTCTTGACCCAATCCCAAGGCGGGGACGGGTAGTAGGACATTTTGTCCCTCAGCGATCGCATGATAGATGCGATTCATCAACTGTTTTTCCTGCTGTCGTCGGTGGGGATGGCGCTCTGTGCCGTAACTGCCTTCAATAATCAGCACATCGGGGGATATTCCCCGCAGCAGATCGATCGATAATCCTTCCACCAGTTGAAAATTAGACAGGGAAAAATCGCCGGTATAGAGGACCTTATAGGTGCGTTTGGGGGTTTTGTAGGTGAAGAGGACCACGGCAGCCCCAGGGAGGTGGCCGGCTGGAAAAATCTCGACGGTGAGATCATCAAAGAGAGCGATCGGCGATCGCCATGGCCAACCCTGACAGAAACTGCCGATTTCCTCAGCACAATCGGGCCATTGTAGGGGCAACAGTTGCACTGTCACCTCACTGGCATAAACTGGCAATTGGGGATAGGTCTGATGGAGAGCCATTAACCCACGGATGTGATCGCTGTGGGCATGACTACAGAACACCAGATCCACGGGTGGTTTTTTGTTTTGGGTGAGGGGTTGCATATCGGCCAAACCGCAATCTAAAAGTAGGCGATAGGGACCGATTGTCAGGAGGAGACAAACCCCCTCCGACGCGTGACCGACACCAAAAGGTAAACAGGATAAAAGGGATTTTGACCCCCAGACGGCAGTAGAGCGTTGAACCATGGCAACCCTGATTATGATGACTGGTTAGTGAGCGGAACCGTTGCCATCGTAGTTATCGCTATCGTAAAAACCGTTGCGGGTGCCGAAAAAGAGACAAGAGACGGTGAATACGGCCGTCAATGCCAACAAGATTAATTTGATGTCCATATAATTAGTGCAACTCCTCAGAGGGTATCTCCCCTCATACTAACCCAACTTTTTCGGTTGTTAGCAGCTAGGTTTCGGATTTGTCCCTGGGCGCTCACCCTCTTTCCCCCACCATCGCCCGGTCTATGTTAATAATTAACGAAGGCAGGAAGCGGAGGGCAGGAGTCCGTTTTTGTAACGGGGATTTATACTCCGCTCCAAAAACTTTTCGCCAACCAGGAGCGAGGTTTTAGACCTGTCCATTAGTCACATCTTTCTTAACATTTCAAACCTTTGTAGCACAGGGCTTTCAAGACTCGGTTAACAATCTGTAATATTCCTTGTTGACACCCTTAATGACAAAGAAAAAACTGAAATCAAGTCAGGATAAGGGTTA
>NZ_JAPZQJ010000520.1:0-6511 GCF_027530405.1 Microcystis sp. LE19-41.2A
GGCTGACAGCACCAGATAGTAGTCTCAACCGCTACTTCTGTTGGTCCATAAGCGTTATATAATTCACAGTTTAACTGCTGAAAAAATCGTTGATTGAGTTCATAAGATAAGGCTTCTCCCCCGACAATTACTCGTTTTAAACAGTGGCAATCTTTGCTCTTAGGATGTTGCAGAAAAACTCGCAATATTGAGGGAACACAAGTGAAACAAGTTACTTGTTGTTGCACAATTAAATCTATTAAATAATCTATATCTTTATACCCGTCAGGTTTAGCCACGACTAGGGTAGCACCAGATGTTAAAGATGAGAAAACTTCCCAAACTGAAACATCAAAACTAAAGGGAGTAATTTGGAGAATGCGCTCTTCAGAGTTAAGATTATAATTGTCAATATTGTATTTTAGAGTATTGCAAATTCCTTGATGAATATTCATCACACCTTTAGGTTTTCCCGTTGAACCCGAAGTGTATATAACATAAGCTAAATTTTCTGGTTTAACTGGAGAGGTCAAATTCTCTTGACTATAATTAGCTATCTTTAACCAATCTGTATCTAAACACAGTATTTCGGGGCAATTTTCTGGTAGAGATTGAACTAAAGATTGCTGAGTTAACAACAGAGAGATAGCTGAATCAGATATCATATAATCCAAGCGCTCAGGGGGATAATTAGGATCCAAAGGAACATAAGCTCCCCCGGCTTTAATAATTCCCAATATTCCGATGATCATCTCAAAAGAACGCTCAATAAAAATCCCCACTAATACTTCTGAAGTTACGCCTTTTTCTTGTAAATAGTGACCGACTTGATTAGCTCGATTATTTAACTCTCGATAGGTCAATTTTTTGCCCTCAAAAATAATAGCTATTGCCTCGGGATTATCTCTAACTTTTTCTTCAAATAACTGGTGCAGACACTGTTGAGAATAAGCGACTTCGGTTTGATTCCACTCTATTAGTAATTGATGCCGTTCTTCAGGGGTTAATAAATTAATCTCAGATAATTTACAATCGGGATTCTGAATTACACTTTCAATAATTTGTAAAAAGTGACCGCTCATTCTGGCGATAGTTTCAGGCAAAAATAAATCCGGCTCATATTCAATAGCTAATGTAAGATTATGACTATCTTCAAAGAAGCTCCAAGTCATATCAAATTGAGCCATCCGTGGTTTTAAGGGATAAGGTTGATGTTCCAAACCAGGAATTTTTAAGACAGTTTTGCTTTCTTTACTCAGTAGAGAAAACATGACATCAAATAAGGGATTTCTGGACAAATCACGTTCTAAATTGAGAGCGGATACTAATTTATCAAAAGGATAATCACGATATTCATAAGCATCAAGACAGGTGTTAGTTACTTCCCCTAAGACTTGCTTAAAAGTTACTCCCTCTGGTAATAAAGATCTCAAAGCCAAGGTGTTAACATAAAACCCGATCTGGTTTTCTAAATCAGGATGATTCCGTGCTGAAATAGGGATACCAACTACTAAATCCCGTTGGCCGGTGTGACGGTAGAGTAATATTTTAAAGAAAGTCAGTAGGGTAATAAATAGAGTTGTCTGATTTCGAGTTGCAAAGGTTTGTAATTGTTGGCTAAGACTCTCACTAAATTGATAAGTGTAGGAAGCCGCTTGAGAAGATTTTACTTGAGGTCGAGGGAAGTCTATCGGTAAGTTTAAGATAGGGGGATGTTCGGCAAAAACCTCGCACCAATACTCATGTTGTTCTCTAACTTCTTCACTTTCTAACCACTGATTTTGCCATGCCGCATAATCTTTATACTGTAGGGTAAGAGGGGGTAATTCAGCTTTTTTTTGTTGACTATAAGCAGAGTATAATGTAAAGAACTCTTGAAAGATAATATCAAGTGATTGTGCATCTCCAATAATATGATGGACAGTCAAACCAAAGATAAATTCTTCTGACTTAATCTGCACCAATAAGACCCGAATAAGGGGCAACTTTTCTAAACTAAAAGGTAAATTTGCCGACTCTTGAATTAAATCATCTGCCAAGAGTTCAGCATCTTTTTCTGCTCTTAAATCTTTAAAAATGATTAACTGTTCTGTGGGAATTTGCTCATGAATAACTTGCTTAATATTGCCCCCAACACTGGTAAAAGTGGTTCTGAGAATTTCATGACGGTTCACCAGTTCTTGAAAGGCTGCTGTTAATATAGAAACATCTAACTTGCCATTAATTCTCATGGCAAGCCTAATATTATAAGCACTAGAAGATTCGCTGATATGCTGCAAAATCCAAAGCCTTCTTTGACCGTGAGAGACTTGGTAATATTTTTGTTTTTCCAGTGGGTTAATTGAGTCAGATTGTGGTAAGTTGATCATCGTTTTTGTCGGGATTGAATTAATACAGCTTGTTCTTTTAAAGTATTATGGGTAAAAATTTCCCGTAATCGGAGAGAAACTCCAAATTGATTACGGATTTGTGACACTAAGCGCATCGCCTTCAGACTGTTTCCTCCTAGTTCAAAAAATGACTGATTACTGTTACTAACTTCTGCTTCTAATAACTCACCCCAAAGGGAAGCTAATAAAGCTTCTTGTGGATTAAAATCTGGGACTTGGTTAGTTAAGTTAGTAATATTTTCTTCGGGTTTTGGCAAAGCTAGACGATGAATTTTTCCATTGGGTAACAAGGGAAAAGCTTCTAACCGCATTAAAAAGCTAGGCTGCATATAAATCGGTAAGAGTTGCTTTAATTTACCTCGAATATATTCCTGATGAACTGTATCCTCGGCTTGATAATAAGCAATTACGTTTACTAATTCCTCCTTTTTATTAGCCATAACTAAGGCTTTTTCTACTCCCTCAATCCCACTGAGGACATCTTCAATCTCTCCTAATTCAATCCGTACCCCATTTAATTTAATTTGATTGTCACTGCGTCCTATTACTTCTAAAGTTAGATCAGGAAGCAGTCTGCCTAAGTCTCCAGTACGATAAACTATATCCCTCCCCCCATTCAAAGGATTAGGCACAAAAACTGAATGAGTTAAGCTTTCATCTTGATAATAACCTTTGGTTAAATAGGGGGATTTAACGAACACTTCTCCTACTTCTCCTATTGCCCTGGCGCGATTTCCATCAACCACTGCATAAGCGGCATCTGGCAAACTTTGACCACCCGGAACCCGTTCATAGGGAATATTATTAGGGTTAGGAATTCGATAAAAATGCTTAACAAATGTAGTTTCACTTGCCCCATAAATATTCACAAATTCTGTCTGAGAGCCAAAAATTTGATGCCATTCAGCCAGTTCTTTCACAAATAAAGGCTCTCCTCCTAAGACAAAAATTCGCAAACTTTTCAGGAGATTATGTGCATTAACTAAACCACGCCCCATCTTTAAAAATAGACGCATTACCGAGGGGACAGTGTGTAGTAAGTTAATTTTCCATTCTCCTATTCGCAGTAATAAAAGCTCTAAGTCTTCTCGCTCTGTACTCTCTGGAATATACAGAGTTCCCCCTGAGCATAAAGTCACACAGGTTTCCCTCAAATAAGCATCAAAATTAATTTGAGCAATTTGTAAACAGCGCCAACTTTCATTAATGCCAAATTCCCGTTTTTCCCAATCAATGAAATGACGTAAGCTGCCGTGACTGCCTAAAATTGCTTTAGGTTCACCGGTTGAGCCAGAAGTAAACATAATATAATTAGAATCATCAGCATCCGGCATAGCTAGAAGGGGTTGCAGTTTGCTTAATTGGCAAGGAAACTCTTGATAATCCATGCCATTCCACTGATGATATTGCTGAATTTGATGAGCCTTAACCACTAAGATATGAGGCGGTTTTTCTAATGCGGATAGTTGGGGTTTAATCCCCTCTAAATTCTCAGCCGCAACTAAGATAATTTCGGGGCTAGTTTTAATCATCATGCGTTGCCGGCGCTCCTCTGGTTCATCTAAACGTAGAGGTAAATAGATTCCTCCGGCTTTAAATACTGCCAGCATAGCGATTAACTGACGATAATCTCCTTCTAGGAGAACACCACAAACTTTATCTTTTTCCACGCCTAATTCTTTTAAGGCATAAGCCCAAAAGTTAGTTAGTTCATGTAATTCTTGATAGCTAAATTTACCCCCTGGATAAATAATCGATGTTTTCTCCGGTTTGGCTGCAACTTGGTCAATAAAATCATGGATAATAGTACGGGTTTCTAAGCGAGGAATAGGATTGATAAAATTGGCAATAAAAGCGGTTTCTGCTGCCGATAACAAAGAAATGTCTTTGACGGGTTGGGCGGGATTAGATAGCATTTCATTCAAGAGTTTATCGAAGTGAATGAGACATTTTTTCATCCTCTCCTCTTGGAATAAGTCGGTGTTATAAATTAGCTCTAATCTGAGTTTTTCCTGATCTTCACTAAACACAAAAGATAGATCAAACTTACTGGTCGGGGTCAGGGAATCTAGAGATTTTATTTGTATATTTTCCAAGCCTACAGGTTGATCAAAATTTTGCAGAAGGACTAATATATCAAACAAGGGAGTGCGGTTAATTTCTCTAGAAACAGCTAATTTTTCTACTAAAATATCAAAGGGATAATCGGAATGTTCTAAGGCTTCGGTAACGGTTTGACGAACCTTTGCGAGTAGATTTTTGTAGCCTTTTTCGGGTTCAATTTGGTCACGAATAACTAAGGTATTGAGAAATAAACCGATTAGAGATTGCAGTTGAGGATGGCTTCTGGTGGCGATTTCTGTACCAATAGTAATATCATGTTGACCACTGTAGCGATACAGTAATATTTTTACAGCCGCTACCAATGCCATGAATAGGGTTATTCCGTTTTCTTGACAAATTTTTCTTAATTTAGAAATCGTTTCTCGGTCAAATGTCCAGCTTAAATGAGAACCCTTAAACGTCTTTATTTGGGGACGTTTAAAGTCTGTCGGTAAGTGAACTCTGGTCAGTTGTCCATTGTCCAGTTTTTGCCGCCAGTAATCTAGGTTTTTGGGATTATTTTCGCTTCTTAAAAGATTATTTTGCCATCCTGCATAATCTTTATATTGTATCGGCAATGGCTCTATACTAGGCTGTAATCCTTTGGCTAAATCAGAGTAGTATTGTAAGCATTCTTTAGCTAACAAACTCATTGACCAACCATCACAGATAATATGATGAATTTCTAACTCTAAAATATATTCATTCGCAGATAGTTTATAAATCTTAGAGCGCACCAGGGGACTTTTCTCTAAGTCAAACGGTTTTCTCTCTTTTGCAATCGTTTCTAGGATTTCTTCATCAGGTTTATTTGTCCAGTCTTTAAATTCCCAATCAAAAGGACGATTTTGCAGGATTTTCTGTTGTGGTTCACCGTTAATTAAAATGAAAGATGTCCGCAGGGATTCATGACGGGAAATCAATAATTGTATGGCTTTTTCAAAGACATCGGGGCTAAAATCTCCTGCTATTTTGAGGGTGGAAACAATATGATAAGCTACATTATTGAGATCCATCTGTTGCAAGACATAGAAACGTCTCTGAGCATGGGATGTTTCGTAGGTTTCTTGTGCAGAGACAAGGGGAATAGTGGCTACCGTCAGAGGGGTAACAGTGCTTAATAATGCTGCTTGTTCAGCAATGGTAGGATGGGCGAATACTTGTTTAATGGGCAAAGATTGCCCTAACTTTTCCTGAATTTTACTCACTAGAGAAATAGCTTTTAAGCTATGTCCTCCTAACTCAAAGAAGTTGTCACTAACCCCTATTTTGGATACCTGAAGAACATCTTGCCAAATCTGAGCTAAGAGGCTTTCTTTTTCATTTCTTGGGGCTATATAAGCAGATTCAATAATTGATGTCTCATCGGGGACAGGTAATTTTTTCCTGTCTATCTTGCCATTGTTATTTAAGGGAAAATCCGACAACAGGACAAAGGCAGAAGGGACCATATAAGCGGGGAGTTGCTGCTGTAAGAAACGACGCAAATCCTGAGGAGTTAATAAAGAATTTTTTCTGATTACATAAGCAACTAACCGTTGATTATATAAGGTATCTTCCCGCATAATCACAACAGTTTGTTCAACGTTGGGATGAGTTTCTAAAACCGTCTGAATTTCTCCTAATTCAATGCGTAAACCTCTCAGCTTAACTTGATTATCAATCCGCCCTAAATATTCAATATTGCCCTCAGGAAGATAGCGAGCTAAATCTCCGGTTTTATATAATTTCCCCTCAGCAAAAGGGTTAGAAATAAATTTTTCTTGAGTTAATTCCAGACGATTGAGATATCCACGCGCTAAACCCATTCCACCAATATGTAATTCTCCAGCAACACCAATAGGAACCGGTTGGAGATAACTGTCGAGAATATAAACTTGGGCATTAGCAAGGGGACGTCCAATAGAAATTTGGGAATTTGGCTGACAGCACCAGATAGTAGTCTCAACCGCTACTTCTGTTGGTCCATAAGCGTTATATAATTCACAGTTTAACTGCTGAAAAAATCGTTGATTGAGTTCATAAGATAAGGCTTCTCC
>NZ_JAPZQJ010000494.1:0-2677 GCF_027530405.1 Microcystis sp. LE19-41.2A
TTTTGCTAATAAACATAGCAAAATTATAGATGATTTCCTGACCTAAGATCACATTTTATTCTTTTTTCCACTTCAATCTAAGAATTGAGAAAAAAGCAAAACCTTATATTATACCATAAAAAAATTATGCAAGAGGTCTAATAAGAGCGAGACAATGGAAACACTAGAATTAGAAAGCTGCCAGTCGATTCTTAAAGCTGGTCAAACAACCACAGAAAGAGCTTTACAATTGTTTGACGCTCTCGACCCCGTGAGTTTAGACTTTATGCTCGGTCGTTGGCAAGGTTCTGGACTTCAGACAAATCACCCAATGGATGGTTTATTAGAAGCATCTAATTGGTATGGTAAAGAATTTGTCGATACCGAGAATGTCCACCCCCTGTTATTTTTAGATGGTCAGGGAAAAATTTTTAAGGTAGCACCCAATCCCACGGCCATGAACTGGATTGTTAAGCTGCCGATACTCAAAAATAATTCTCTGAAACCTTTGCTGATGCTGACCAACTCCTTGCTGAAAACAGAGACAAGTCAGGCTAGACTGCGAATGATGGAATATCGGGGCAAAGTCAGCGCCACGATGATTTATGATTATTTGCCGATTAATGACTCTTTTCGGAAAGTAGATGATAATACCGTGCTGGGAATTATGGATTTTAAAAACTCTCCCCAACCTTTCTTTTTTGTTCTCAAGCGATGTCAAAGACCTCTTAATTCTTGAGGTTCGATTTAAACCCTTCATTATTGACGATATAATAAGATTATTGCCGTCCTTTTTCGGCTCGATTATCAATTGCAATGACTCGCCAAATTCACGACCAATTTGCTAAGGAGTATTTAGAGGAATTGTTAGCACCTCTAGGGACGATTAGAAAGAGCAAGAAAGTAAAAAGCGAGGTTCAAGAAATTGATGTCTGGTTTGAACCGGCCAGTTCACCATCAAGGAATAAACTCCCTTTAGGGTTACTCGGAAAAATGGCGGCGACTTCCTGCTTGTTTGAACCTTTCCGCAACTCTCCCTCAGAAATAGAGATTCGCAGTTGTATATCAAAGTTATATGCGGTTCATAATGACCTCTTAAGGAAGGCGAAACGGTCAAACAAAGCTCTAACTGCAGCAGAATTGCCAGTTTTATGGATTCTCACGCCCACCTTTTCAGCTAGAATGATTCAAGGATTCAGGGCTGACAGCGATGAGAGTAATTGGTTGAAAGGGGTTTACTTTTTAGCTGACTTCCTCAAAACAGCCATAGTCGCCATCCATCAATTACCGGTGAATGAAGACACTTTATGGTTGAGGGTTTTAGGAAAAGGAGGAACTCAGAAACGAGCCGTAGAAGAGTTAGTTGAACTTCCCCAACCTAACCCTTTTCGAGAAAATTTACTGGAAATCTTAGCCAACTGGCGCAAGAATTTAGAGTTGAGGGATAATTTAAGTGCAGAGGAACAGGAGGTCATTATGAACTTATCACCAGCTTATCTAAAGCAGCGAAAAGATTGGAAGGAAGAGGGAAAACAAGAAGGGAGACAAGAAGGCACCTTAGAAGAACGTTACTCGATGATAGCCAGTCTTCTGGAAGGAAGGTTCGGAACTCTAGATTCGGAATTATCCGCTCTGGTGGAACGGATTGCCCAACTTCCCATCTCGGAACGCACCGAGTTAATTCTTTCTCTGGCGAATTTATCCCGCTCCTCACTATTAGAAAGATTGAGAGACAATTAAATTTTCAGTCCGCTTGAGCCTTAAATCCTGATGGTAGAGAGACTCCGCAGGGCGACACGGATTCCTATTATAGTAAAAGGTTAGCAAAAATTTTTGAGTTTGTCAAGTCTTTTGCGAAAAAAAAGCTGAAAAAATTTCAGCCCGATAATTATCTGTAATTGTCTCTTAGTTTAGTTTTTAGAGGAGACAATCGCCAATTCTTGCCGCCAAACTAGCAGGGATTTCTCCCAAGCTAGTTCCCATTTTTGCGCCAAAAAAGTCGAGTATTTTTGCCCAAATTATAGGCGATGACAATCTCTTCCCAGAGAGAATGTAAGGAAAGTGGAGAAGAAAATAAAGCTCCGAATAATCCCCCTAAAAGTAGGACAATAGCTAGAGGGCGACGAGTTTGACTTAATTCAAAAGCTTTCAGTTGCAATTCTCCCGTCACATCGACACCAAAACCCGTTACTATATGCCAGATATCGTGAGTTTGCCGTAAGCGAAGCAGCAGATAATCTGTATCGGAATTGACCTGAATAGACCGATAAAAATTAGGATCAAAATTGAGACTAATTAGGTGAGTAGCATAATGATAACCCAGGGAATCTTCTGGGAGTTTTAGCAGGGTTTCTAAACAGGGACTAGCGGCCAGATATCTTTGGGCAATTATTTGAGCGGTAGCTCGATCCCTTTTAACATATTGCCAAGATAATCGCTGTAACCAACTCTCTTTTAAGCCATCTTCAATATCATATACAGACAGAATGTTACCGGGATTTTGTCAAAGAGAAATTATTCCCTTGGCCACACTGATTAGATTAGTTGTGAATAGCATAGGTTCTTCGTTACTTGGTATGGTTCGATAGGGGGGCATAAATCGACTAAATCCTTATCTGGTAAGAGACTTAATTGATTAGTTCGCTCTAGATCAAAAACAATTGACAAAAATCGCTAAATGCCTTTCTATATAAGGGTT
>NZ_JAPZQJ010000639.1:0-5449 GCF_027530405.1 Microcystis sp. LE19-41.2A
AGTAAAAATATTTTGGCCGCAGGGCTTGCGGTGTCAGTCTGTAGAGCGACCATAAGACCAGAACAGAGTAAATCTGTTAAGGCAGGTGCGGAACCCCGCAAGGGAAAGAAGCAGAAACCTAAATCGTGAGGTTTGGGAATCACCGTCCGTTTTACGGCGGCGAGGATGTCAAGCTATGCAGGTTGCCAACAATCGTCACGGGTCAGACGAATTTGGGCAAGGGCAAAAATAGTCGGGATAATCCGGCCGTAATCGGTGGCGATCGCTTTCCAACCGAGATCGGCAATAAACCAACCCCATAGAGCCGGTCCTACCAAACTTAACACGGTTCTGACCGCTCCGTAGCGGGCCGCCGCCGTAGTCATGCCCTGTTTAGCCGTTTGTAGGGCTAATTGATTAGCAATTGCCCCACCCTGGACTAGGGCAGTTTTTGCCCCTTGATAGCGGGCAAAATGGAGAGCGAACTGCCCGGCGATATGTTTGAGCAGAATCGGTTTCAGGATAGAATTAATGGCGATGACGCTACTGCCTTTGAGGACTATATCGAGGGGATTGTGTTGTAGGTGAACGGGTAAGGGTTGGGGAGTGTGGGAATCCGCGAGTGCCTTTTGAATTTGAATCGAGAGGGATTTTTGTTCCGATGGGGGGAGACGTTTCCAAGCTTTACTAACCAGATGAAGATATATTTCTGCTTCAATTTCCGTTGTCGGCATTTTTTGGGAGTAGGGAACCTTGAGAAAATGACAGACACGGATCAGAATCTGACGATAACTTACTTTTTGGGTTGTACCCTTTAATACTGTCACACCATCGGCGGCTAGATAACGAAAACGATCCTCAACGCTATCTAACCAACTTTCCCAATCTTGACTTTGAACTGCGATTGCGTCGGGCGCTCGTAGATAATCGAGAGGGTTAAAACGACGACAAAAGAGGATGTTAGTAATTTGCTGTAGTTCCTCCTCGGTGGCTAACTCCAAAGCTGTGCGTAATTCGTCCAATGTGGTTTGTCCTCCTCAGCCCCAATAATCAACTTAGTTTCGCTAGTGCTGATTACTACTAATATTAACTCAAGGGTTCACAGGATTAGGAAGGCTAGTGACAAATTTTTCGATTAAGGTTGGGATCATTGGTGCGGGTTTAGCCGGGTTAACCTGCGCTCGTCAGTTGTGCGATCGAGGTTATACTGTTAAGCTATTTGATAAGTCTAGAGGCATTGGTGGTCGTTTAGCCACGCGACGGGTTAACCGAGTCAATCAAGTGATTGCTGTGGATCATGGTTTGCCTTTTTTGACTATTCAGGGCGAAAAAACGGCGGCTTTAATTGATAATCTCCTGAGAGAGAATCTAGTTACTTCTTGGTTTGATTCTAGCTATGTTGCTCCTTCTGGCATCAATAGCGTGGCGAAATTTTTAGCTCAAGGGTTAGAAATTGAACGAGATTTTCTGGTTACTCGTCTGGAAAATCGTCAAGGAAAATGGGTTTTAAACAATAACGGTCAAATTCGGGGGGAGTTTTCGGCGATTGTCTTAGCTATTCCCGCCCCGCAAGCAGCGTTATTGTTAGAAAACTCTCCCATAACTACTATGCCAGAATTGCGATCAATCGTTTACGATCCCTGTTTAACGGTAATGGCGGGTTATGGCGATTCTTTACCCGCAGTTGCTCCCTCCACCGATATCGCTTGGTTAGGACTTGATAGCAGTAAACGGCAATCATCCCCTGATTATGTCTTTGTTGTGCATAGTAGTGGAGATTTTGCGGTTAAATATCTCGATAGCGAGGATTTAGAAGCAGTTAAGCTAGATTTGCTCTCTCGTGCTTCTTTGCCTCTCCCCGATTGGTCTCAGCTGCACCGTTGGCGTTATGCTTTAGTCCGTCAGGGTTTAGCTGTACCCTGTTTAAGTGTTAATAGTCCTTTACCTCTAGTTGCCTGTGGTGATTGGTGTCAAGGGGGAGATTTATCGAGAAATTCTTCCCTAGAAACGGCCTTAACTTCTGGGATAGCGGCAGCTAATCAAGTTCAGCAGCTACTCTCTTAAGAATCTAGAGACAGGTTTAAATTCTTAGGTTAAGCTTAAGTTAACAAAAGTTTAAATATATAATAATGTAGATATCCTATACTGGGGGGTCGGTAACAATGGAAAAATTCAATTCTAAAGATAACTTTCTCTACCCTAAAACCAGCTACAGGGGTTTATTCACGCCACAAAATTTAGTTTTTAACGCTAATTTGCAGGAATTCGCCCTGAGAGTCTCTTTTATCGCTGGTTTACACAGTGGGGGAAAGCTTACCTCCACGGAAGCTTACGAGAAAATTAACCAGCTTTGGCAAGAGTTGAATACCAGTCAAAAATTCCTACTAGCTAATCATTTTGAGGATGACGGAGATTGAGAGACGGGGGTTTTTCAGTGACCAGTAAACAGCATCTAGACTGCCACAGTAACAAAAGTGGGTCAAGTAGTTCTTAGTCAAGTCAGAGCTTTCTGGCCATAGCTGGCTTTCATCTTCTAGATAAAAATGTTATCAAAAGACAACAAGAGGTAATTCTGCCGCTACAATATGATAGCGAGTTGTCAAGAGAACAGTAAAAGAACTGCCAATTGGATCTAGATGCCTCAATATACTACTAAACAAGCAACGGAAAACCCTGTTGTGTCCGACCAGTCCGCCAATAATCCCTTTTCACTATTTGGTCAATTTTGGGAAAGCCTAAAAATTGTCGCTCAACCCTATTGGTATCCAACGGAGTTAAATGGACGCGCCTTTGGAGATGTGATCATTTCTTGGGGGATGTCAGCTTTGATCCTTTTAAGTATCTTGGCAACGGTGGGGGTAGAAGCTTTTAGTAGCTACTGGAATCGTTATGTACTCGACATTATTATTGAAGATAGAGATCTTTCTAAATATCTAAATACGCTGTGGTTATCCAGTTTGTTGATTATATTAACAACGGGGTTATTTGCTTTTTCTCAATTTATTCGTCGCAAAGTAGCCTTAGATTGGTATAAGTGGTTAACCAAACAAACCGTTAAAAAGTATCTCAATGCTCGCGCTTATTATAATATTGATTTTACCTCAGCTTTAAAAAATCCCGATCAAAGATTATCTCAAGAAATTGAACCAATTACGACCATGACCCTAAGGTTATTAATCACCTTCGTGGAAAAAGGGTTACAAATGATTACTTTTGCGATTATTCTTTGGACAATTTCTCGGCAAATTGCGGTTTATCTGATAATTTATACGATCGCAGGAAATTTAATAGCAATTTATCTAACTCAAGAATTAAACAAAATTAATCAATCGGAGCTTAATAATAAAGCTGATTATAATTATGCTTTAACCCATGTGCGTAACCACGCCGAATCCATTGCTTTTTTTCAGGGAGAAGAGCAGGAAGAAAAAATCATTGAAGGCCGTTTTCAACGGGTTATTCAAAGCTCGGAAAAACTGATCAATTGGGAACGGTTTAATAATCTTTTTAATCGAGGTTATCAGTCAGCGATTAGTGTATTTTCAATGTTTATTTTGACCCCGATGTTTATTAAAAATGAAATCGATTATGGGGAAATTAGTCAAGCGAGTTTATGCTGTTTTCTTTTTTCTAATGCCTTGGGACAATTAATTACTGAATGGGGAACATCGGGTAAAGTTTCAAGTTATATTGAACGGTTAGCTACCTTGACAGATGCCTTAAAAGTTGCCAGTGAAGAGCCGAAAAACTTAAGTCGTATTACCACCCTGGAAGATAATCGTCTAGCTTTTGAAAATTTTACCCTACAAACTCCCGATTATGAAAAGGTAATTGTGGAGAATTTATCGGTTTCTGTCCCTTTGGGAGAAAGCCTACTCATTATTGGCCCCAGTGGTCGAGGAAAAAGTTCCTTGTTACGAGCAATCGCCGGTTTATGGAAAGCAGGTAGCGGCCGTTTAGTGCGTCCTCCTTTAGCTAAAATGTTATTTTTACCCCAACGTCCTTATATTATCCTTGGCACTTTACGGCAGCAATTACTTTATCCCCATACCAATGAACAGGTGAGCGATGAAGAATTAGAAAATATCTTAAAAAAAGTCAACCTGCAACATTTATTAACTGACAAAAATACCTTAGATAAACAAGTCAATTGGGAACAGATTTTATCCCTCGGAGAACAGCAAAGACTAGCTTTTGCTCGACTATTAATCACTAAACCCACTTTTACTATCTTAGATGAAGCAACTAGCGCTTTAGATTTGGCCAATGAAGCCAGCTTATATCAGCAATTACAGGAAAGTGAAACCACTTTTATTAGTGTTGGTCATCGGGAAAGTTTATTTAATTATCATCGATGGGTCTTAGAGTTAACAGAAAATTCCCATTGGCAGCTGTCAACTGTAGAAGATTATCAGCGCAAAAAAGTGAATAACCTAGTGATGATGTCAAAAAAATCAGAAAATTTTTCGGCGGTAAAAATAGAGACTTTGTCTGAGGTTAAAACTGAGCATGATGTGGAAATTGCAGGAGTTTCTGAAATAGCCGAAGGTTTGTCCCATCAACAAATGCAGTCTCTAACTGATTATTCTTTAAGTAACGTCCGGAGTCGTGCCAGTTTAGGTAAAATCATTACTGCCAAAGATGGTTTTAATTATCATTATGATAAAGACCCAAAAACCTTAAAATGGGTGAGAATATAGCTAATGGGGTGACAAACAGATTGAAATTGAGACAGGGTGTGGGGGGTAGGGTGTAGGGGGTAGGGAAAATTTTTCAGACTTCCCCCTCTCAGGAGAACTAGAGAATGAGGTTTTTGCTGGGTAAGTTGATTAACAAGCTACTAACTGATAACTGATAACTGATAACTGATAACTGGTATAGGAGTTTTATCAAATGAAAGCACTGGAAAAACTGGTGACGGAACGATTATATTTAGTCCCCTTCAAGCTTGAACTTCTCAAGGCCGCAATTATAGGTATCGATGAATTAGCAACAATTTTGGGGGTAAAAGTTGCAGCTGACTGGGCCGAACAAGAGTTGATTCAAGCTTTCCCTGATATTGCGAATATTTTGCTGCAATTCCCCTTACAAAATGAGTGGGGGTGGGGGAGTTTAATTATTCATCAAGCAGAAAATACCCTTATTGGTCATGTGATGATCAAAATTATTCCTGATGTCACAGGTTTACCCACAGATGCTGTAGAAATTGGCTATCAAGTAGCACCGTTATATCGACGACAAGGCTACGCATCTGAGGCGACAAAAGCAATGATGGACTGGACACTTTCTCAACCTGGTATGCAAACAGTGACCGCTGGCTGCGCTCCCGATAAGTACCTAGGCAAAATTAATTACATACTCGCCTCCAAAATTGTCCAGCACTTTTTTAACGTAAGCGAGGAGGCTCTTTCGGTCTTTATAGGCGCTAAATTCAATCCATTCATATTTTAAAAATCTCCATAATATTTCA